>JAICXI010000094.1 GCA_025980505.1 bacterium
CGACCTAAAGGGGAAAATCTTGCTGGTTGACCAATACAACAAGAAACACAGCATTGGAGTTCAGTCCTTTAGGCATATGGTCTAATCCTGGTTGCCCATGTTTGCGTTAGCCTTAGTGAACTTGCGGGAAATTGCGTGAACTTGGTTCAAGTGAGCAAACCAACCCGCCTTAGTGTAGACTGATTGTAAATAAACGGCCTTGACTGTATTTTGGTCAACGGTTGTGGCGTGTTCGATTCCCACCACCTCCACCATTTTTTTCTTTCAAAGTCGTGTCAAACGGCGAAGGCTGTTCCCGCCGCCTTCCGCCCCAAAGCCTGAAACCGCCCGGAAGGGGAAGCCGTGAAAACCGTCTGTCTTCTTTTGATTTCCAACATCTTCATGACCTTCGCCTGGTATGGCCATTTAAAACACCGCACCGCACCCTTGTGGTTGGCGGTTTTGGTGAGCTGGTTTATCGCATTTTTTGAGTATTGTTTCCAGGTCCCCGCCAACCGGATCGGCAGCTACGAATTCACGACGGCCCAGCTTAAAATCATCCAGGAAGTCGTCACCTTGGTTGTCTTCTGCGGCTTCTCCGTGCTTTACCTGAAGGAAGACTTGAAATGGAATTACCTGGTCGGGTTTTGTTTCATGGTGGGGGCTGTTTTTTTCGTGTTTAAAAAAGGTTGATTTAAACCGGGGCTGACAAATTAAAACTGGTATTTTAAAAAGAGCTGGCTTTAACGTTTTAAGGTCCCCCCTGGACGCGGCCGGGTCTTTGGAATTTGTATGATTTAGCTCAGGCAACCGGGAAATTAGAACTTTGCAAAGAATAGGGCTTTTGTTAAACTCTAGACCGCTTTCCAAACCTAATTTAAAGAGGCGACCTGAATGAAATTTCTTCTCTCCCTTCTTGCCGTTGCAGGCGCGTTGGCGATCTCCCAGGAGACACAGGCCGCCGGTCCCACTTATGTCAAAGACGCGATTTCCGTTTCCACCAATTGGTCCAAGGACAACAGCCCCTACATCCTCCAGAACGACATCGTGGTTTCCAGGGGCGCGGTACTAACCATCGAACCCGGGGTGGAAGTCCGGTTCGCCGCCTCCACCGCCGGCAAAGTCGGTTCGGGGCCCAACTTGGTCGTCCAAGGTGGCTTGAGGGCTGTCGGGAATTCGACCAGCCCCATTTCGTTCGCCCCGCAAGCGCAAGGCTCCCTGTGGGGGGCCCTTTATTTCAACAACAGCGATTCGACCAATTGCATCCTGCAGGGGTGCCTGGTCAAGGGCGGGCGCATTGTTTGCAATGGCGCCTCGCCGGTCATCACCCAATGCGCGATTTACGGGGCCAAAAGCGGCGTCGAGATCGCGATGAATTCGCAGCCCCAAATTGTGGGCAACCGGATCACCGCCAACGGGGTGGGGATCATCCTCTTTTCGGATACCGCCAGCCCCGTCATTACGGGAAATGAGATCTACAACAACAACTACGGCTTTTATTTGAAGGATTTTGGAATGCCGACCATCTCCAACAATAAGATCTACAATAACCTTAAATACAACATGGTCAATTATTCGGCCAAGCCCTTGAGCGCGCCCAATAACGATTTTCGAATTTTGGACGCCCAACAAATCGCCCGGACGATTTATGACGGGGCTTATAACGCGAGCTTCGGCAGGATCAACTATCTGCCTTACGCCGGAATGCCGGCGGGCCAAACCGCTCCGATGATGGCCTCCGCCGGGTCGG
The DNA here is from genome assembly GCA_025980505.1 of bacterium. Classification (GTDB taxonomy): domain Bacteria; phylum Oederibacteriota; class Muellerivitia; order Muellerivitales; family Muellerivitaceae; genus JAICXI01. The sequence continues at coordinate 1,730 of JAICXI010000094.1, forward strand.
TCGAGAAACCCAAGGTCCAGGAAGAGGATTTCTGGAGCTACGGGCGCCCGTTCGATGCCATGAAAATCAGCAACGTTGATTCCCAAAAGAAGAAGCCGTCCAGCGCGGTGAAGGTCCTCGCCGTTGGCGCCACCGCCGTCGTGACGGTGGTGCTTTTGTTCCTGTAAGATAAGACGCCTTTACCGGTCTCCTCCTTGTTTTCATTCCCCGGGAACTATTTCCATGCCGTAATGGCCGCGTGACGGCCCGACTTCGGAGAACGATCTTGGACAAACTTGAAAAACGCCGCGATGACCGGGTCCTCCTTTCCCTCCCCTTCCACTACAAAGTTTTCCGGCTTGAAGACCTTGAAAAGGATGTCCGTGATGAAACGCTTTCATTGAAGGCGGCCGTTGAAAACGTCAGCCAGGGAGGCGTGCAGGTCGTTTCCTCCCATCCCTTCGCCGTGGGCGACGTGCTGGAACTGGAGCTGGTTTTGCCGCAAGCCGGCAAGGTGCGGACCGTGGCCAAGATTGTTTGGAGCCGGGAAGATAAAAAGGGCGGTGAGAACCGGCACCGTTCGGGCGTCCAATTCATCCCCGTTTATGAAGAAGACCTGAAGAAATTGAACGATTATTTGAAAGGGTAGGGCTGCAATTGGCGACTCCCTTTTCACCGGATAAACGAATCGCTCCCCGGGTTCCCACCAGGGTCCTCCTGCGTTTCAGGCTCCTGAAGTCGCCGACGGGGGAGCCGCCCGAACCGGAATTGCATAACGGGAACAACATGATGTCCAACATCAGCCGGACGGGGTTCCTTCTTTCCACCAAGAACTACCTGGAAATCGAGTCGCAGATCGAGGTGGAGTTTCCGCTGGAGGGTTTCCGTGAGGTGGTCCGGGCGGAAGCGGAGGTGGTCCGGGCCAATCACGCCAATTTTCCAAACCAGGGCCGCTACGAGTACGGCCTCCGGTTCCTTTCCATGCACCCCCATTTCCGGGAAGTTCTGGACAGCTACTTCCAAGCCGTAGGGGCCTAAAAAGCCTCGTCCGCCCCGCCGGTTGTAAACCTTCCATTGTTCTCTTCGGCGTTATCGTGCTAGAATCCGGTTTATTTTTCGCCCGGCTTTTCGGTCCCCCGGGGAGGGGACTCACCCGCAAGACCGGTTTAATCAGGACCTCCGGTGAACCCCGGCGGTTCCATTCTTAATTTTAAGGAGACGTTATGCGCCTCATCGCTTTGTTGTGTTGCTTTTTGATGGCTCCGTTGGCTTCGGCCAAGGATTTGAAGGTCGCCACGGTGGATTTGGCAAGGCTTTTCAAGGATTATCCCGGCACCCATGTCGCCCAGAAGAAATTTTCGGAGATGGCCGATAAAAAAAAGCAGGACTTGACCGAACAAGCGGAGGATCTCCAAGACCTCAAGAAGGAACTGTCAACCTCTTCCTCGGTCTATTCCGCAAAGCAATTGCGTCAAAAGAAAGACGACTATAACCGGAAGGCCCAGGCTTTCGCCCAGTCGGAAAACCAGGTCCAGCAGGACCTGGCGGCCAAGGAAGCCGAAATGACGCAGGAGATCCTGGATAAGATCAAGGCCATCGTGGCCAAGGTGGCCGACGAAAGCGGCGTGGACCTGGTGCTGGACTCGGAGAAGACCGTTTACGTGAAGAACGGCGCGGACCTGACCGACCCGGTGCTGAAGGCCTTTAAAAGCGTCAGCGCCGACAAGGACGATTCGGATTCCAGTAAGTAAGCGCCGATAAACGCCTTCCGGAAGGCGGTGAACCGCATGGGAATTTCCTTTTCGCTGGAAAAGCTGGCCCGGGAAGTGGGCGGGACCTTCAAGGGAGACGGCTCCCTCGAAATCACCGGCGTGGCGTCTTTGGACGCCGCCGGGGAAGGCCAGCTTGCTTTCGTCACCAACGCGCGATACCTGCAAGCCGCGGCCGCCACGAAGGCCTCGGTCATTTTGTGCGAAAAGGAAATCCCGGGCCTTCCCAAGGCTTTTTTACTGGCGCCGAATCCCTATGCGGTATTGGCCAAAGTCATCGCCTTGTTCTTCCCACCGCCAGACCGGCCCCGGGGGATTCAACCCGGCGCCTGGGTGGCTCCCACGGCTTCGGTGCATGCCGAGGCTTCGGTGGCCGCGGGTGCCACGGTTTCAGCCGGGGCCAAGGTGGGCGCCCGGTCGGTGCTTTATCCGGGAGTGTATATCGGCGAGGGCGCTGTGGTGGGGGAGGATTGCCTCCTTTACCCGCAGGTGACGGTAAGGGAAGGCTGTGTGTTGGGGAACCGGGTCATCCTCCAGCCCGGAGTGGCCATCGGCGGCGACGGGTTCGGGTTCGCCCCCGAGGGCGAAGGCTACCGGAAGATACCCCAGGTGGGCAACGTGGTGCTGGAAGACGACGTGGAATTGGGAGCCAACGTTTGCGTGGACCGTGCCGCCTTGGGAACCACCCGGATCGGGAAGGGGACCAAGCTGGACAACTTGATCCAAATCGGGCACAACGTGGTGGTGGGCGAGCACACGGTCATGGCGGCCCAGACCGGCATCTCAGGGTCCACCCACATCGGCAGCCACGTGGTCATGGGAGGGCAGGTGGGCGTGGCGGGCCACTTGAAGATCGGCGACCACGTGACATTGGCCACCCGTACGGGCGTCATGGAGGACATCCTGGAAAAGGGGGTCTATTGGGGCTCCCCTTCCGCCGACATGTCGAAGGAAATGAAGAACGTGGCGGTTTACCGCCAACTGCCCGAGCTGATGAAAAGGATCCGGCATTTGGAAAAGGCCTTGGCGGAACTTCAAAACGCGGGAAAAAATGAAACCGAACGGTGATTTCAGGCCGCAAAAAACCATCGGCCGGCCCTTTTCGTTCGAAGGCCCCGGCCTCCATACGGGCAAACGCTGCCATGTGACGGTATCGCCCTTGCCGGCGGGCTCGGGCATCCAGTTTTTCCGGACGGACCTGCGGGCCCGTATCCCCTTGTCCCCCGACCAAGTGACCAGCACGGCCCGGGGCACCACCTTGAGCGGCGAGAAAAACGCCATGATCCACACGGTCGAGCATTTCCTGGCCGCGGTCCATGGGTTTGAAATCGACAACTTGAAAATTGAAATGGACTCGGAGGAGATGCCCATCCTGGACGGGAGCGCCGTCTCCTTTTGCCAAGGGTTCCAAAAGGCGGGGTTGGTCCTCCAAGACGAACCCGTGGCGCCCCTCCGGGTCACCGAACCGATCGAACTGCGCTTCGGCGACGTTTATTTGAGGGCCGAACCGGCGGAAGGGCTCTTCCTGGAAGTGGCCACCTCCTTCCCCTATCCGGGCCTGGAAAACCAGCGGAGGACCTTCCGCCTGGAAGAGGGGAGTTTCGAGCGGGACCTGGCCCCCGCCCGGACCTTTTGCTTCGAGGAGGAAATCGAACAGCTCCGCAAGCAGGGACTGATCAAGGGCGGCGGTTTGGACTGCGCCCTGGTGATCGGTAAAAAGGGAGTGGTGAACGGTCCTTTCCGGTTCGAGGACGAGATCGTCCGCCACAAGACGCTGGATTTGCTGGGTGATCTCATGCTGTTGAACCGCCCCCTTTGGGCAAAAATCACGGTGAAGAAAGCCGGCCACCGCTACCACGTGGAATTGGCCAAGGCCATCCTGAAAAAATTCGGCGGCCAGGCTTCCCCACCGGCCCCCGCACCAAGAAAAGAGGAACCTATGCTCGACATCCTGGAGATCCAGAAGATCCTTCCACACCGTTACCCTTTCCTGTTGGTGGACCGGATACTGGAACTGGAACCCAACAAAAGGGTGGTGGGCATCAAGAACGTGACGGCCAACGAACCTTTCTTCCAGGGGCATTTTCCCGGCCACCCGGTCATGCCGGGGGTCCTGGTGATCGAGGCCATGGCCCAGGTGGGAGGTGTGGCCCTCCTGGTAAATAAGGACGGGAAGTCGGGGAAGATCATGTACTTGGCGGGCATCGACGACGCCCGTTTCCGCAAGCCCGTCATGCCGGGCGACCAGGTTCGGTTCGAGGTGGAGATCCTCACCCAGAGGGAAAAGGTGGCCAAGGTGCGCGGCAAGGCCTTCGTGGACGGCAAGGTGGCCGTGGAGGCCGTGATCACTTGCTTCATGGTGGATATCTCCGAGGAAAAGAAGGAAAAATAAGATGTCCGTTTCAACCTTGAAAATCCATCCCACCGCCATCGTGGACCCGCAGGCCCGGCTGGGCGAGGGGGTCACGGTGGGGCCCTATTCCATCATCGACGCCCACGTAATCATCGGGGAAGGCACCGCCATCGGCGCCCACTGCGTGGTCACGGGCCGGACGCTGTTGGGCCGCAGGAACCGTCTCTTCACCGGGGCCGTGGTGGGCAGCGAACCGCAGGACGTGAAGTACCACGGGGAAGAGACTTACCTTGAGATCGGCGACGAAAACGTCATCCGCGAATACACCACGATCAACCCGGGCACGGGCGAAGGCAGCAAAACCGTTATTGGAAACGACAACTGGATCATGATCCAGGCCCACGTGGGGCATAATTGCGTCATCGGCGACCACGTGAAACTGGCCAACGGCGTGATGTTGGGCGGCCACGCGGTGATCGAGGACAACGCCACGGTGGGAGGGGGCACGCCCGTCCACCAGTTTGTCCGCATCGGAAAATACGCCATGGTGGGCGGCGGGTTCCGCGTGGTCCAGGACATCGTGCCCTTCATGATGGCGGGGGACGAGCCTTTGCGCATCTACGGCCCGAACCAAGTGGGATTGGAACGGAGCCGATTTTCCAAGGACGCCATCGACCTCCTGAAGAAGGCGCATAAGGTCATCTTCCGGCAAAACCTCACCTTGAAAGAGGCCCTCCAGGCCCTTTCCACCGATTTCCCGCCCACGGAAGAAATCAAGCACTTGATCCGGTTCCTGGGCGCTTCCACCCGTGGACTCGTCCGTTAAGCATGCCTTCGCCCCCCGTGATCGGACTGATTGCCGGCGCCGGGGAGCTCCCCCTTTATTTCGCCCGCCAAGCCAGGAGCCGGGGCTATGCGGTCCAAACCGCCGCCCTCCGGGGGGCGGCGCCGAAAAAAATCGAGAAGGCCAGCGCTGAAACCTTGTGGATTTCCATCGGCCAGTTGGGCGCCCTGGTCTCCTTTTTCAAAAAACGGGGTGTCCGCCGGGCGGTCATGCACGGGAAGGTCCAGCACGCCCAACTGTTCAAGAACCTGAGGTTGGACTGGAAGGCGCTTTCCCTGTGGCGCAGGCTCAAGGAGCGGCTGGCGGGCGCGGGTTAGACCGGCGTCTCGACGCAGACCACGGCCTGGGCCATCAGGCCTTCCTCCCGGCCCGTGAACCCCATGCCTTCGGTCGTGGTGGCCTTCACGCTGACGCGCTCGAC
>JAICXI010000045.1 GCA_025980505.1 bacterium
GAAGAACAACACCATCCACCATACCACCATGATTGAGAATGCCGGCCACTACGCCTTTTTCTCGGCGGACAAGAAATTCGAATCCTACGACTGCGACCGGGAAGCCTTCATGGGCCCCTACCATTCGGAAGCCGACCCCCGGGCGGTCCTGGAAGGCAAGTGCTCCGGCTCCACCGCCGACGGCGGCAATCCCGTCGCGGCCACCTCCCTCACCGTGACCTTGAAGCCCGGCGAAACCAAGTCGGTGACCTATATCCTGGGCGTGGCGCCGTCCATCGCGGCGGGCGCCAAGCTGATCGCGGACTACCGCAAGGCCGGGACGGTGGACCGCGTGATGCGGGAACTGAAGGAACATTGGGACGAAAAACTGGCCTCCATCCAGGTGAAGACCCCCGATCCGGACATGAACCTCTGCCTGAACCAGTGGAACGCCTATCAAGTCCATACCACCTTCAGCATGTCGCGGGGCCCCTCCATTTATGAAGGCGGCATCGGCAGGGGCATGGGTTTCCGCGACAGCAACCAGGACGTCCTGAGTGTCATCCATAGCGTGCCCCAGAAGGTCAAGAAGCTGATCACCGACCTGGCGAAAAACATGTTCAAGGACGGTACGGCCTACCACCAGTTCTTCCGTTTGACCGGGGAAGGGGACGGCAAGGGTTATTCGGACGATCCGCTCTGGATCATCCTGTCGACCACGGCTTACGTGAAGGAAACGGGTGATTTGAAGTTCCTCGGCGAAAAAGTGGCCTGGGCCGACGGCGGTTCGGCCACCATGTACGAGCATCTCAAGGCGCCGTTGGATTACACCTATAAAAACGTGGGAGCCCACCGGATTCCCTGCATGGGATTCGCGGACTGGAACGACACACTCCATATCAACGGGCCCAAGCCCGGCGAGAGCGTCTGGGTGGCCGAGTTCCTGGTGAAATGCGCGAAGGATTTCGCCGAATTGGCCGAAACCATGGGGAAGAAAGCCGACGCCCAGAAGTACCGCCGCATGGCGGACGACATGGCCGCCCGCGTCAACAAAGTTTGCTGGGACGGGAAGTGGTATGCCATGGCCTTCGACGGATGGGGAACCATGCTGGGGTCGAAAAAACAAGCCGAAGGCAAGGTTTACCTCAATACCCAGACCTGGGCCGTCTTGTCGGGGGTGGCCGATCCCCAACGCGGCCCTTCCTGCATGGACGCGGTCAAGGAACACCTGGATTCCAAATACGGCGTGGCCTTGATGGTTCCGGGGTTCAAGCATTTCAGCCCCCGCTTGGGGGGCGTCAGCACCTTCCCGCCGGGCCTCAAGGAAAACGGCGGCATCTTCTCGCACGCCAATCCCTGGGCGGTCATCGCCGAAACCATGTTGGGAAGGGCGGAGATCGCCTTGAAGTATTACCGGCAGTTGTTGCCCACCACCAAGGACCGGATCCAGGAAGTTCACCGGGCCGAGCCCTACGTTTACGCCCAGGCCATCGCTTCGCAGGAACACCGCGATTTCGGTTTTGCGCGCAATTCCTGGCTGACGGGCGCCGCCACCTGGAACTACGTGGCCGGTACCCAGTACATCCTGGGCATCCGTCCAACCTACTCGGGGTTGATGGTGGATCCCTGTATCCCCAAGGATTGGGGTAAGTATGAAGTGACCCGGAAATTCCGTGGCTCCACGTATCATATTGTGGTAAAAAATCCGAAGCATGTAAGCAAGGGTGTTTCATCGATTACAGTGAATGGGAAGAAAATTTCTGGGAACATCATTCCTCAACAACGCTCACCGAAAACGAATGAAGTTGAAGTCCTTTTGGGGTAGGGAAAGGCGGCTTGGTTGACAGCCCCTTTCGCCCGTGATATAAAAAGCGTGGTAATGCGTTTGAGGAGCGGGTGTAGAAGGAGCCACGCTTGGTCGGGACAATGACGCTCAAAGTTGCCGCAAAAAGTAACCCCTCCACCGTGGCCGGAGCCATCGCCAACAACGTGAGAGATGGAAAGAACGTTGAGATCGTGGCCATGGGCCCGGAAAGCATCAATAATACGGTCAAGGCCATCGCCATCGCCCGGGGGTTTCTGAAGGGGGATGGGATGGACGCTAATTTCAAGCCCGAGTTCATCCATTTGACCATCGACGGCGAGAAAAAAAGCGCCATCAAGTTCTTCCTCAACATCGAAAAAAACTCCAAGTAACGTCGTGAGCCGGTCTTGAACCCCAGCCCTGTCCTACGGGCCGGGGTTTCTTTTTTGCGGGGCGATGGAGGGCGAATAGCTCAGCTGGTTAGAGCACCTGCTTTACACGCAGGGGGTCACAGGTTCGAATCCTGTTTCGCCCACCAACTTGGGGGTAGGGTTCGGCTTCGACGGCGGTTTTCCGGGCCTGGCCCCGGGGCCAGGCCTTTTGCTTATCTTCGACGGATTGGCTTGTTTTTTTGGGGGTTTTGGATAAAATTGCATCCCTCGGTTTCAAGCCGGGGTCAAGGTTCGAGTTGGGGGCGTAGCTCAGCTGGGAGAGCACTTCCATGGCATGGAAGGGGTCGTGGGTTCGATCCCCATCGCCTCCACCAATTTTTAACATTGAACCCGTTGGGAAAGGGTTCGGGAAGATGCAAGTTTTCCCGGAAGGCCCAAGGGGTAGGTTGCCGGCGCAGGTTGGATCCCCATCCCCTCCGCTTCTTTAGGTCCGCAAAAACAGGCTCATTCTCCACCACCGCCCGCTTACTGAAGCGGGCTTTTTTGTTTCAACGCCGCGAGGGGCTATGGATCCATCCGACCGTCCTTCCTTTGCCGGGTCCAAAACCGGTTTCCTTTTGTGGGTCTCCTGGCTCCTGGCTTGCCTGGCCCTGTTCCTTTGGAATATCCCGCCCCATCCGTCGGTCTTCCGCTACCTCGTCCAGTCCTTCCAATATTCCCAAGGGTCTTGGGCCCAGGTGGGGGAAACCTGGTGGGAACACCTGCTTGTCCTCCTGGCTTTCCTGGGATGCCTCGTTGTTTTCCTCGGCACGGGGAACCGTTGTTTAAAAGGCTTCAAGGGAGGCACGGCTTCCCGGCTTTCCGACTGGCTTTGGTGGCTTGCCTTGGGGTGGATTTTTTGGGGGTTGCTGGCCGAAGGCCTGGCCTTTGAAAACCTCCTTTACCCTTCCGCCTTAAAGGTCCTCCTGGTTTCGGCGTTCGTGGGCTTTCTTTTAAGGGACGGGAAGGAAGCTCTCCGCCGTTGTTGGCCATTGGACGCCCGGCCTGAAATCCCCCCCGGTTGGACCCTGCCGTTAGGACTGGTAGGCCTCCTGAGCCTGGCCAATCTCCTTGCGCCTGAAATGAGCTGGGATGCCATGACCTACCAGCTCATCCTGCCCCGTTTTTACCTGGCCGCGCACGGCTTGTATCCGGTGGTTGGGATCGTGCCGGCCCATTATCCGTCCCTGGGCCAAATGTTTTTCGAATGGGGCCTGGTTTGGGGGAACGATTCCATCGCCAGGTCCTTCTGTTTTTTGGCCCACTTGGCCACGGCCCTGGCCCTGGTGGAGGTGGGAAGGCGGCTGGAAAACCCCAAGGTCGGATGGACGGCCGCGGTGCTTTACTGGGTTTTCCCTTACTTGAACCTTTTTTCCACGCGCGGTTACGTGGACCTTTTCACGAATTTTTACGCCGTGCTGGGCCTGGGCTTCCTGGCGGCGGGCGGCGCCGCCGCCGGAGCTGGAAGGCCTCAAGGGGCGGACGGGGTCCTGGCATCGGTGGCCCTCGGGGCGACGTGGGCCTTGAAGTACAACGCGGCCGGCTTTTGGGCCGCGGGTCTCGTCCTCCTTTGGAAGATGCCCCGCGGGGAAAAGGGGGCCTTGTGGGCGGCGTACTTCCTGGGCCCGGTTTTCTTCTTCCTGCCCTGGGCCCTGAAAGGTTGGGCCGCTACGAATGATCCCGTCTTTCCCTTTTTCCCCGACTGGTTCCACGCCTTCGGTTGGACGGCCTTCGACCAGAAGGTTTCGGCCATCAAGTTTCACTTTGAGGGTTGGAAGGGCCTGCTCAAACTTCCGGCCGTTTTATGGGGGATATTCTTCCACAACTACAGCGGGGCGCCCAATGAGGAAGTCGGCTTGGCGCCCTTGATCCTGCTGCCTTTGCTGATGTTGAAGGGAAAGCCCATGGCTTGGAGGGGGCCGGTGGGAGTGGCGGTCCTGGTGCCGTTCTTGTTTTGGCTCGTCACCAGCCACCAATTGCGGCTCATTTCGGAGGTGATCGCCTTTGTGGCCTTGTTGGCGGCGCAAGGCTATCACCTTGCGCTCGGGGCTTGGCCGTCCTTGCGACGGACCGTCCAGGCCCTGGTCGGCGTCCTGCTGGGGATAAGCGCTTATTACCTTTTCCAGGGGCTGGTCGAGCAGCCCGATCCCTTCGCCAACTTCCTGGGAGTCCAATCCCGCGACCAGTTCCTATCGGGCGTCTTGAGGCCGGAAGGCTATGTGCCCCTGGCGAAATACTTGAACGCCCAATTGCCGTTCGACGCGCGCGTTTTGATCCTGGGACAGCAAAACGACTATTACCTGGACCGTATCTCCTCCTATGACTTCGATTACACCTATCCGGTTTTAAAGAAGTGGTCCGAAAGTTCCTCAACGCCGGAGGGACTTTACCTCGAGTTCAAGAAGAACGGCTTCACGCATATCCTTTACAACGCGAATTCCATGATGGGCGCGGCCATCCGGGCGGACGAGTTGGGCGTGGACCGTTATCCCTGGCGGCCGGCGGAATTGAGGAAGGACGAGCAGTTTTTCCTGAAATACACCCGCCGGCTCCCCCTGCCGGTCGGGGGCGGTTATTCGCTGTATGAAGTTGGCCCCCGGCCGGGTTTTTCGCCCCTTCCGGACATGCTGCCCGGCACCGAGGCTTATTACTTGAAGGAACTCCAGGCCCTCCTGGGCCTGCCCCGGCTTGCCGACATCGTGGGCCGGAGCCTTTCCGCGGACCTTTACGTCAAGGCTTACCGGGAGGTTTCCCGCCGGCATCCGGAGATCGGGTGGCCCTGCTTCCAATGGGCTTTCGCCGGGCTGACCGGCGGAATGGCTTCCCCCCGGGAGGCGTTGGAAAGCGGGAAGGCCGGGTTCCAACGCAACGGGGACGAAGCCAGCTGGGATTGCCTGCGGGCCGACGTCGATTTGATCCAGGGGAAACCGGCGTCGGCCGTCCCGCTGCTGGAAGAAGCGTCCCGTTTGAGCCCCGAAAGGGAGGACGTCGCTAGAAATTTGGCGACGGCTTACTATAATGAGCACAACCTTGAGAAGGCGGCGGCAGAAGCCCGAAGGGCCGCCGACTTGGCCCCTTTTTCGGAAGACTACCAAAGATTGGCCCGGCAGCTTCAAGCGATCACCCATCCCCATTAGACCGGATCGGCCATGCGAACCCGCGAACAACTGGAACAACTGGAAGAGCAAACCCTGGTGCTTTACGCCCAAAAATCGAGCCACAGCAGGGGGCGCCAGCATCCCGAACCGGAGCATCCCTACCGCACCGCCTTCCAACGCGACCGGGACCGCGTCATCCATTCCTCGGCCTTCCGCCGGCTGCAATACAAGACCCAGGTCTTCGTCAACCATGAGGGGGATTACTACCGGACCCGCATCACCCACACCTTGGAAGTGGCCCAGATCGCCCGTTCCATCGCCCGCACCCTGGGCTTGAACCAGGACTTGACCGAAGCCGTCGCCCTGGCCCACGACCTGGGCCACACGCCCTTCGGCCATTCGGGGGAAAAGGTCCTGAACGAGATCATGAAGAACGACGGCGGGTTCGAGCACAACGCCCAAAGTTACCGCATCGTGACCCACCTGGAGGACCGCTATCCCGACTTCCGCGGCCTGAACCTTTCCTACGAGGTCCTGGAAGGGGTGGACAAGCACCGCACGCGGTACGACCGTCCCGGCGGGGACGGGGAACAATACACCCTGGAAGCCCAAATCGTGGACCTGGCGGACGAAATCGCCTATACCTCCCACGACGTTGACGACGGCTTGACGTCGGGCCTGCTGGAACCGGACGCGCTGCACGAGGTCCCCTTGTGGCGGAGGAACGCCGATAAAATCAAGGCGCGTTATCCCCAGTTGGGCCGCGACAAGTTGAAGTACCAGACGGTCCGCATGCTCATCAACGAGCAGGTCACCGACCTCCTGCAGGAAACCGGCCGGCGTATCGAGAAGTTCGGCGCCAAGACGGTTGAGGATGTGCGGCGGTGCCCCGAGGAACTGGCGGCCTTTTCACCCGGCTTCCGGCAGGAATTCCTCGAAATGAAGCGGTACCTGTTCGAAAACATGTACCGCCATCACCGGGTCACGCGCATGGAAACCAAGGCCGCCAAGGTCATCCAGGAGCTTTTCCATCTTTATGAGTCCAACCCCGACATCCTTCCCACCAATACGCGGGAAAGGATCAAGACCAAGGCCGAACCCCTCCGGCGCATCATCTGCGATTACATCGCCGGCATGACCGACCGTTACGCCATCGAGGAGTGGGAGAAGCTGACCGAACCCTCCATAAGAGTTTGAAAAAGGGTCCGGGAAACCCCGGGCCTGTCGAAGGGCTGATGGAACCTTCGGGCACAAAGACCCGGTAAAATCAACGGCTGATTCCACGCCCTCCCCGGCGCCCCGGGTGCCATGGCGGCGGGCATTTCCCTGGATGGGTTGGCCGGTTGACAGCCCCATTCTTTGACATTAAGATGCCCTTCTCAATCAAGTCCCCTGTCGTGCGGCGCCTCCGGCGTCCCAGGACAGGGGCTTTTTCATTTTCAGCGAGGAAAAGGGACATGGAAACCTACCGGATTATCCAGGATGGCGACGACTATCTCCTGCCGGTCTACAACCGGCAAAAGATCGTCCTCATGCGCGGGGAAGGCGTCCATGTTTACGATTCGGAGCGGGTGGTTTACCTCGATTTTTTCTCCGGCATCGCGGTGAACGGCCTGGGCCAGGCCTATCCCGAGGTGGTCAACGCCATCATCGAGGAAGCCAAGAAACTCGGGCACGTCTCCAATTACTATTACAACGAACCCAACGTCAAGCTGGCCAAACTCCTGTGCGAAATTTCCTTCGCCCAAAAGGTCTTCTTCTGCAACTCGGGCGCGGAGGCCGTGGAAGCTTCCTTGAAGTTGGCCCGGAAATACTTCCGCAGGCAGGGCCAGGACAGGCCCGAATTCATCAGTTTCCACCGGTCGTTCCATGGCCGGACTTTCGGGGCGCTTTCCGCCACGGGCCAGGTGAAATACCAGGAAGGCTTGGAACCCCTCGTGCCGGGGTTCCATTTCGCCACTTTCAACAACATTGAGAGCGTGAAAAAACTCCTCAACGACAGGACGGCCGCCGTCCTAGTGGAAGCCGTCCAATGCGAGGGGGGAATCCACCCCGCCGACCTGAAGTTTTTGCAGGAATTGCGGACGATCACGCGGGAAGAGGGAATCTTCCTCATCCTGGACGAGGTCCAAACCGGATTGGGCCGCACGGGGAAAATGTGGGCCTACCAGCATTACGACATCGAGCCGGACATGATGGTTTCAGCCAAGGCCCTGGGCGCGGGCCTTCCCATGGGGGCCCTCCTGGTCACCAACCAGGCGGCCCAGGGGTTCAAGCCCGGCGACCACGCTTCGACCTTCGGGGGCAACCCCATCGTCAGCGCGGCGGCCGTCGCCAACATTGAAACCCTCATCCTCAAGGACTTGGCCACCCACGCCGCCAAGGAAGGCGAGTACCTCCGGAACGGGCTGTCGGCCCTCCAAAAGGATTTCCCCCAGCTCTTCAAGGAAGTGCGGGGGATGGGTTTGATCCAAGGCATCGAGATGACCCGCAAAGCGGCCTCCCTGGTCTCCCTTTGCGCCAAGCAGGGGCTGCTGGTGGGATCGGCCAACGAGAACGTGCTGCGGTTCCTCCCGCCCCTGATCGTCACGGACGGCGACATCGACCAGGCGTTGGGACGGTTGCGCAAGGCCGTCGCCGAAGAACTCAAGACCGCTTAAGGAAACTCCATGTCCACCTCACCCCGGCATTTATTGACGTTGGAGGAGTTTTCCACCCGGGAAATCCTGGACCTCCTTGCCTTGGCCGCGAAAATCAAGAAATCGCCCGCGCGGTACGGTTCGGCCCTGAGGGGCCAGTGCCTGGCCATGATTTTCGACAAAAGTTCGACCCGCACCCGGGTTTCGTTCGAGGTGGGGATGGCGCAGTTGGGCGGCCACGCCCTCTACCTCAACGGCAACGACCTCCAGTTGGGACGGGGCGAGACGGTCGGCGATACGGCCAAGGTCCTGTCCCGCTTTGTCCAGGGCATCATGATCCGCACCTTCGCCCATTCCACGGTGGAGGAATTGGCCCGGCATTCGGAAGTCCCCGTCATCAACGGGCTCACCGACAGCCACCATCCCTGCCAGATCCTGGCGGACCTGCAGACGATCCAGGAGCACTTCAAGAAATTGAAAGGCTTGCGGCTGGTCTTCGTGGGGGACGGGAACAACGTGGCCCACAGCCTGATGATCGGCGCGGCCAAAACCGGAATGCATTTCAAGCTGGTCTGCCCCAAGGGCTACGAACCGGACGCCTCCATCCTGCGCTCGGCCCAACAAGAAGGCCGGAAGACCGGCGGTTCCATCGAGGTTGTCCGGAAAGTGGAAGGATCGGCCAAGGGCGCGGACGCCGTTTATACGGACGTCTGGACCAGCATGGGCCAGGAGGCTGAAAAGGCCGAGCGGCTGAGGGATTTCCAGGGATACCAGATCGATGAAAGGCTGATGGCCGAGTCGCCCAAGGCCATTTTCCTCCACTGCCTTCCCGCCCACCGGGGCGAGGAAGTTTCCGCGGGCGTCATGGACGGGAAAAAAGCCAAAGTTTGGGATGAGGCGGAAAACAGGCTGCATGCGCAAAAAGCCCTCCTTGTCACATTGATGGCAAAAGGAAAATTTTGAATGTTGAATTATGAATGAACGAGGAAATTCGGATGACACGCATCCGAATTTCCGACTCGATTCAAAATTGAGAACTCATAATTCAAAATTCGCCGAACGGGAACGAAAAAGGAGCCGAAAGTGAAAAACGTTAAAAAGGTCGTCCTGGCCTACTCCGGCGGGTTGGACACTTCCATCATCATCCCCTGGTTGAAGGAAAACTACGGCTGTGAAGTCATCGCCTTCATTTCCGACGTGGGTCAGGGCAAGGAAGTGGGGCCGGCCCGCGCGAAGGCTTTGCGCACCGGGGCCGTCAAGGCCGTGGTCAAGGACCAACGGAGGGAATTCCTGGAGGAATACTGCTTTCCGGCGCTCCGGGCCC
>JAICXI010000085.1 GCA_025980505.1 bacterium
AGCCATCCGCCTGTTCAAGGGTTGTGTGGCCTTGGGGCGCGCCGTTGAAAATCACCGCTTTCATTGGACCCCCTTCCTCCCTTCCCGGTTTGCAGCGGGATTATGAAGGAGGAAGGAAGGGGAACCTATGACCCGAATCATAGGTGTGAATCTTTCGCAAAGGGATGGATCGGACTTTCGCGTAATGGCCGCGACAAAAATAAAAATCGGGCGGGAGAGGAGGCGTTGGTTCAACTTTGAATCATGCCGAATCTTTTATTTTGGGAGGTCCGCTTTAAAAAGCTGTTCAAGCGCCGCTTGAACTCCGCCGGACGTTTGCGGGCGCCTTCAATAAAGGCGACGCGGATGCGTTTGTAGGTATCGGGAAACTTCCGGAAATATTTCCAAGCCGTGGGGTCCGCTTGAATCGCCCGCAGGATATCGGGTGGGAAGGTCCAGTCCTTGGGGTGGCGGAGGCCCCGCCGGGTGATTCGGGTACCGTGGCCCAAGGTCCCTTTCAAGGCAACGAGGCCCGCGGGCGCCATCTTTCCCTCCCGGATCAGGCGGTGGACCCGGGCCTTGTTCATTTCCGAGCAAGGGGACCCGGGCTTGCGGGGCGTGAACCGCTGGCAAAAACGGTCCCGGTCCAGTTTCTTGACCGTGGAGTCGATCCAGCCGAAACAAAGAGCCTGGTCCACTGCGTCGTTGTAGGCCAGGCGCGGCCTGCCGCTGGCTTTGTTGTAGTAAACCAACCAGATTTCGCGGGCGGTCCTGTGGTTTTTCTTAAGCCAGGCCCGCCATTTCGCGGGGGTGTGGACGTAAAGGGTTCGGGTGATTTCCATAAAGAAAGCCTTAAAGGTTCTGACAAAACCTCCCTTAACCCCAGAGACAGGGAGGCACCGTTAAACAAAAAGCTTTGAATTTACTGTTTTTTGGCTGCGTCTCTTTCACTTTAGAGGCGGAAATAAGACCCTATTGACCCAGAGGCACAGCGTTAAATTCATGTTTGTTTTTCGCGATTTTCAGGTCTTAGCTGTGTCTTCGTGCCTCCGTGGTTGTGTTACAGCTTTTTAAACTCCAGGTCCTTCACCAGCATCCGCCCCCGACCCTGGTGGGGGGGAATGTAGAATTCCACGTCGCTTAAGGCCTGCAGGTCCAACAAGTCGTTGCCGTGCTGGTTGCCCCAACTCGTGCGGCGTTCCAGCTCGGACAGGTCCACGCGGTAGTTTTCCCACCGGCCCGTACCGGTGAGGGCCGGGAAGCTGTAGGATTCGCCGTCCGCGTCGCTCACGCCGCGGTAGGGGGGAAGGCCGGGGGCGCCCGAGCCCGATTCGGTCAGGTAAACCGTGAAGTTCAAGCCCTTGGGAACGAAGGCCTTGAAGTCGAAAAAGTTGTAGCCCCGCAGGTCCGTGACGTTGGGGCCCGTGGCCGCAAAGGGCCCCACGTTGGAATAACAGGAAGCCCCGCAACCCCAGCCCGTGCCGGACTCGAAGTCCAGGACCAGCGCGCCCGAGGTGGTGTTGGCCACGGCCTTGCCGCCGTTGGCGCCGTCGCCCCAGGTATCCACGTGGGCCGTGGAATCGATCTTCATATAAGTGCGCACCGGCGCCACGGTGACGCCTTCGTCGGAGCGCCGGTAATCCGGCTCGGCCGGTTCGGTGAATTGCTTGGGCGCGGGGATTTCCGCCTTTTGGTGGAGGGATGCCGCCTGGCGGTTGAGCCGGGCCTGTTCCCGCGTGAGCAGTGCATATTCACGGTCGTGGATGTCGACCAGGCCGTAATCGCAATCCTCTCCGTCGAAACGGCCCCGGGGGGATTCGTCGGCCCACTCGAACCAATGCAGGCCCACCACATAAGGGAGGTTCAAGAGCTGTCGGGCGAACCGGTCCAGGCGCTCCACGCGGTCCTTCTGGGTGGGCACGGACACGTCGGCGCCGCGGGTGTTGGGGTCGCCGCTTTGGTTGTCCATGGCGCTGAAAGAATATTCGGTGATGAGGATGGGTTTTCCGGTCCGGATATAAAGGTTATCCATCAGGGTTTGGTCCGCGTCGCCGGACTTGGAGTAATGGTTCACGCTCACCACGTCGCAATACCTGCCGCAGGCTTCCGCCACTTCCCAGGGGGATTCCCCCGCGAACCGGACGCCCAGGATGAGGTGGTTCGGGTCCACGTCCCTCAGGGCCCGGGTGGCCACGGCGAAATAACGGTCGGCCACCAGCCCGGCCCAGGCGTTGGCCGCGGCTTTTTGCCTGCGGGTTTTCACCGATAGGGTTACGGGCCCTTCCAGTTCCCCGAAGGATTTCAAGCGCAGTCCCCAGGCCTCATCGAAGGCCCCGATGTCGCCGTGGTACCGCTCCTCCAGGAACCGCTTCAAGGCCTCCTTATTGGCGTCGTCCACGCCTGAGGCCGCGTACTTCTCCAGCAGGGTCTTTTGTCCGTCGGCTTTCCACCCGGCCTCGCCCCACCAGGGCAGTTCATTGTCCAGGAAATAGCCGATCAAAAAAGGGTCCTGCCGGAACCGGGAAGCCTTCTGGGCGTTTTCCTTCACCCGTTGCTCGAAGCCCTCGGTGAAAACCGAGTCCAATACCTTGTCCCAGGGGTTTCCCCGGGCGATGGAGAGCATGTAAGTGAAGGGGAACTTCCGGCCCAGCAGGTCCTCGTCCGACCAGCTGCCGAGGGTGTTGAATCCCCATCTTTGCAGCCGGTGGAAAACGGCTTTCTCCCAGGCCTTCTTGTCCCCGCCGTACTGGTTTGGAACCGGGTTGTAATAGTCGCCGTTGGGTGCGCGGTAGGACTGGTCGCCGACGGCGTTGACGCCCATGGAAAGGAAAAGCCCGCCCGAGGGGGCCGTGAACCAGGCCTTGCCGTCCTTCCATGCGACCTTGAAAAAGGAAGGGGAAGACCGGGCGCCGGCGGGAAGGAGAGACAGGGCAAGGCCGAAAAACCAAAAAGCAGCGGGTTTTTTCAAGGGGCCTTCTTTTGTTAAAGGATCAGCCTCCCCGAGTATAGTGGCCGTTTCCCCGCAAGGAAAGGGCGCTTGGGAGTGATTGACGGGTTTCCCCGGGGTGGTGATAATAACGCCTTCTTCCGGCAGGCCAACGCGGTGCGCACCGTTCCATCAGGGCCGGAAATCCAACAAGGGAGATAAAGGATGAAGAAACTTTTAGCAGGGTTGGGAATGTTGTTGTTGTTCGTTGCCCCTGTTCTCGCTCAAGACACACAAGCCGCTTCCGATAACGCCGCGGACGCTTCCGCCGCCGCGCCGGTCGACCAGGCCGTCGCCAAGCCCGCTAAAAAGGCCAAGGCCAAGAAGTCCGGTGGGGACGAGAAGGGCATCAAGAAGACCTTCACCCAAGTCTCGGAGGCCTGGGCTTCCGGGGACGCCAAGGCCCTGGCCTCCCACTTCACCCCCGATTCCTCCCTCATCAACCCGATGGGCATGGAAGGCAACGGGCGCGCCGAAGTGGAAAAGGTCATTGAAGCCGAGATGGCCGGCCCCATGAAGGGCACCCAGCAGACTTTCGACGATTTCAACTTCACCTGGGTGATGCCCAATTTCGCCCTGGTGGATTGCACCGGTACGGTCACGGGGATGAAAAACGCCGACGGTACGGATGCCGAGCCCCTGAAGGTCCATGTTTACGGCGTGATCGTGAACCGGGGCCACGGCTGGCAAGCCCGGGCCATCCGCGCTTACGCCTTTTTGAAGCCCCCTGCCGCGGTTTCGGACGCTTCCGCCGCGCCCGCCGTCGATTCGGCCGCCGCCGCGTCGACCCCGTCCGCCGATGACCCGGCCGCCCCGTCCAAGGACGCCGGCAACAAGTAACGGCGCCGTTTCCCGTTGAAAGCCTTTCCCCGTCGCCCGGGGGAAGGCTTTTTTGTTTCGGGCCCGGGAAGGGCTTTCCTTGAACCGGCGACTATAATGAACTTCTTTTCAAAACCACCGGAGGAACCGCTTTGTCCAATCGCCGTATCCTGATCGTGGGCGGGGGCGTGATCGGCCTTTCCATCGCCGAGCACCTTTTGCGCCGGGGCGTGGCCTGCACCCTGCTGGACCGGGGGCCTTTTGCCAAGGAGGCTTCCTGGGCCGGGGCCGGTTACCTGGACCTGCGCAGCTGTGCCCGCGTGGGCGGCGCCTTCTTCGACTTGTGCCGCAGGTCCCACGGCCTTTTTCCCGAATGGGTGGAACGGCTTAAAAAGGAAAGCGGCGTGGACCCGGAACTTCTGGATTCGGGCAGCCTGGACGTGGCCTTCAACGATGAGGAAGAAAGCGCCCTCCGCCGGATGGAGGCCAGCCTCGGGGCTTTCGGACTTTCCGGGGAATGGCTCACCCCCTCCCAGGCGCTCCAACGGGAACCCCGGCTTTCCCCCAAGGCCAAATCGGCCTTTTACCTCAAGGAAACCCACCAGGTGCGGCCGCCCCGCCTGACCCGCGCGCTGATCCAAGTGCTTCAAAAGGGGGGCGCCCTTTTGAGGGAAGTGGAACCGGTGGAGGACTTCCTGCTGAAAGGGAACAAGTTCGTGGGCCTGCGGACGACCAAGGGGGTCATTGAAGGCGACGGAGTGGTCCTGGCGTCGGGGGCCTGGTCCGGGCTTCTGGCCGGGAAAATGGACCGCCCGCTGCCGGTCAGGCCCTTCCGGGGGCAGGTGGTCATGTTCCGCACCAAGCCCGGGACCTTGAAGCACATCCTCTTCACCGGCATCCAAAAGGCCTTCACTTACCTGGTGCCGCGCCGGGACGGCCACATTTACGTGGGCAGCACCCTGGAGGACGCGGGGTTCGACAAGTCCACGAGCCCGGAAGGCATGGAAAAACTCAAGGCCGGGGCGGCCAAGATCCTGCCGTCCCTGTCCCAACAGCTTATCGAGGACACCTGGGCGGGCTTGAGGCCCGGGTCGGTGGACGGCTGGCCCTACCTGGGGGCGGTCCCCGGGCTGGAAGGCGTGTGGCTGGCCACGGGGCATTTCACCCACGGCATCCTTTTGTCCCCGGCCACGGGCCTTTTGATGTCGCAAGCGGTGATGGGGGAAAGGCCGGCCATGGATTTAAGCGCCTTCGCCCCGGACCGGGAGCCGCACCCGGTGGCCGGGCTTTAACGCTTTCCCGTCAGCTTCAATTTTGGCAACGGTTCAGTCGACTCTCATCCCCCTCTTCCAGAGGGGGATGCTTATGGGATGAAAAGTTACGTTTTTTCTTTGCGTCTTGGCGTTAAATGCCCGAACCATCACCCCTTTTGAATTCTCACGCTTATCCGCGAAAAATCCTCAAAATTTAGTTCAAGATGCACTTCACGGATAGGCCCATGGATTTTAAATGACGGGAATTTGCGGTTTGTGGGAACCCCAGTCCTCCATTCAAAATGAGATGGATTCGTCTATAATGACCCTTCCATTTACCTGGAAAGCCTATTCCCGCTAAGGATCAACCATGAGCCTTCTTATCACCGGAGCCTACGGTTTCATCGGGGCGCGACTGTCCCACACCCTGTTGGAGAAGGGGCAAGGGGACCTGGTCCTCGTCGACAAGCCCGACTACCGCTCCACCCGCAGCTGCGTGAAGGGCCTGGAATCCCTCCCGTTCATCGACCGGGAACGGCTTTTTCCCGGGCTGCCGGATCTTCAAAAGGTCACGGCCGTGCTCCACCTGGGCGCCTGCACGGACACGGGCAACCACGACCAGGCTTATATGAGGAAGATGAACACCGAGTACACCCAGAAACTTTGGCAGTGGTGCGCGGAAAAGGGAATCCCCCTGGTTTACGCTTCCAGCGGTGCCACTTACGGCCGGGGCGAAGAAGGATATTCGGACGGCCACCAGGATATCCCCCGGTACAAGCCCCTGAACGTTTACGGCAAAAGCAAACACGAATTCGACCTGTGGGCCCTGGCTCAAAAAGCCACGCCCCCCCGCTGGTACGGCCTCAAGTTCTTCAACGTTTACGGGATGGACGAAAACCACAAGGGCCGGATGGCTTCCCCCATTTTCCACGGCTACCGCCAGATCCGGCAGACCGGCCAAATGACGCTCTTCCGCTCGCACCAGGAAGGCATCGCGGACGGGGAACAAAAGCGGGACTTCATTTTCGTGGACGACATCGTCAAGCTTTGCCTTTTCTGCCTGGAGAAGGCCCCCCCGCCGGGAATCTACAACTGCGGCACGGGAACGGCCCGGACTTTCCTGGACCTGTCCAAGGCCTTGTTCAAGGCCATGGGCCTGGAGCCCCGCATTGAATGGGTGGATACCCCGGAAAAGTTCCGTTCCGGCTACCAGTACTTCACCCAGGCGGAAATGGAAAAGATGAAAAAAGCGGGGTATGACGAACCCTTCCTGCCCATCGAAGAAGGGATCGGGAAGTACGTCCATTGGTTAAAAGGCCGCCAGGGATAAAGGCCGGGAACCGGGAAAAGTTCCTTGCGATGAAATCCGCTCGCGGCTTGAAATCGCCCCCGATCAAAAGTATAGTTCCGACGCGGGGCCCCTTCGCCGGAGGTCCCGGATCCGGGAGGGGAGTTGCTTTAACGGCGGCTGGAAGGCCCCCGGAACAATCCCGTGACGGTTGGGGCGGCTTCCCCGAGGCCCTTCTTCCACGCTTATATCTTTTTCCAAGGAGAGGTAAATGGCCGTATCCCAATCACCCGTGGTTCTTCAAACGAACATCCCCGGCGCCCCGGCGCCGAAACGGGGGAAGGTACGCGACATCTACGACCTGGGGGACAAGCTCCTCATCGTGGTCACCGACCGCATCTCGGCTTTCGACGTCATCCTGCCCAACGGCATCCCGGACAAGGGAGCGGTTTTAAACCAGATTTCCCTTTACTGGTTCAAGCAAGTGGAAAGCCTGATCCCCAACCATGTGATCTCCACCGACATTTCCACCTTGCCCGAGCCTTTCCGGAAGGCCCAGGACCAGCTCCTCCATCGTTCCATGATCGTCAAAAAGGCCAAGCCGCTCCCGGCCGAATGCATCGTGCGCGGCTACCTGACCGGGTCGGGCCTGAAGGAATACCAGAAAACCGGCAGGGTGTGCGGCATCGAGCTTCCCCGGGGCCTGGTGGAGTCCTCCCGCATCGCCGAACCCATTTTCACGCCTTCCACCAAAGCCGAGCAAGGCCACGACCTCAACATTTCCTTTGAGGAAATGAAGAAGCTCCTGAAGGATGACGGCTTGGCCGAAAAAGTGAGGGAAGTGAGCCTGGCCATCTACAAGAAGGGCCGGGACGAATACCGCAAGGGGGACTGGATCGACGCC
>JAICXI010000171.1 GCA_025980505.1 bacterium
CCCGTCCGCCTCAAGGGCAAGAGCGGCACCCACCGTCCCTATTCGGTCACGGGTGAAAAACTCCAGCCCGGCCTGGCTTAACGGCGTTGGACCTGGCACCAAGTCCGCCCGGATAATCCGTGCAAAAAATACCACGTTTGTATTGGGGCTCCCCTCCAAACTGCCGGTTGGACTTCGCCGGCATCCAAAGAGGTTTCCATTAGGCGTCTTTTGCAGGTGGAAGCCGCGGGCCTGTTCCCGTCCCTCCCGGCGGATTGGGTGTCCCCGGTGGTTCCACCCGTCTTTTGTCTTGTAACTCCTCCCGCTCCCACGCCGTATACTCCTTTGGAAGCGAAATTCGGATTGAAAGGGGGCCTCCCGTGAAAAGGTGCGTTCCTTGGGGATTGGCCGTTTTAATGATGGCGGGGAGTTTGACTTCGTCCCTTGCCCAAGATAAAAAGGAAACCCAAAATACGGCCAAGGAAAAGGGGAGATACATGGGGGAAAAAATCGCTAAAACCGACGCGGAATGGAAGGCCCAATTGACGCCGGAACAATACCAAGTCCTGCGCAAGCACGGAACGGAAAAGGCCTTCACGGGGAAGTATTGGGACAAACACGAAAAAGGGGTCTACGTTTGCGCGGCCTGTGGGCTGGAGCTTTTCGGCTCGGACGCCCAATTCGATTCCGGGACCGGCTGGCCCAGCTTTTACCAGCCCATTTATCCCGAAAACGTCGCCACCCATTCGGATCATTCCTGGTTCATGCACCGCACCGAGGTCCATTGCCCCCGCTGCGGCGGCCATTTGGGCCACGTTTTCGAGGACGGGCCCAAACCCACGGGCTTGAGGTACTGTATCAATTCGGCGGCTTTGGAGTTCGTCCCCGCCCCGAAGTAAAACCGGACGCCGTCGGCCGCCCCAGCGGCGCCCAACCGGGTGCGGAAGGCCCGGCCCGCCGTCTTTCAACGCTTGCCTAACGCGGTTTTTTGCCCTTAAATACCAATCTCCCTGGCCGGCCCCTCTTGATGAAGGCCGGCCCGATTGGAAGGACCCAAAGGAACCGCCGCATGCGCGAATGGACCAAACCGGCAGGCACCCTGTTGCTGGGCTTGAGTTTGCTGTTTTTCTGCCTGCTCATTTACCTTTCCCATATTCCCATCAACTATACCTACGATGGGATGGTTTTCGCCGCCCGCATTGAAAGGGAACACGCCCCCCTTTGGATTTACTTCCATCCCCATCACCTGCTTTACACCTTCCTGGGACGCCTGATTTTCCTGTGGGGAAAGGCCAACGGCGCGTCGTGGGACGGCCTGGTGGCGCTTCAGTTTTTCAACATCCTCACCGGTGTCTCGGGAATCCTGTTGACCTTTCATCTGCTCGTGCGGGAAACCAACGACCGGTTGATGGCGTCCCTGACCACGGCGGGACTGGCCTTTACCTTCAGTTACTGGTATTTCTCCACTTCGCCCGGCGTCCGGATTTTTGCCACCGTCACACCCCTCCTGGCCTGGTACCTCCTCACTTACCTTAAAGACACCCGGCCGGCCTGGGGTGGGCTGGTGGGGTTGGCCCATGCCCTGGCGGTGACGGGACACCAAACCAACCTGCTCCTCATTCCGGCTTTTTTGGGCGGGATCTGGTGCCTGGACCGGATGACGTCCGGGGAGAAAGGACGCGCCAGCTTCTATTACTTGGCGGCCCTCACCACGGGCGTGCTGGCGGCCTATGGTTTCGTCGGCAGGTACATCTACATCCGCAAGACCTATTCGGAATGGGTTTGGTGGGTTTTCTCCTACTTCCACGTGCCCCAATGGGGGGGACATCTCCAGGAAGCCGGGTTTGAGCAGGGGAAGTTCGCCATGATGCGGGCTTTCCTGACCAAATCCCTGCCGTATAAAACGCTTAGTTCCGCCGATTCCTTCACGTTTGAAACGGCGCGGACACTCTTCCAATACGCGCTGCTGGCCCTCCTGGTGGTCCTGCTGGTCCGCCTACAATTTTATTGGAAGAACCACCGGCAGGCGCTTTGGGTTTCTTTTTTTTGGCTCCTGGCCTTCGTGCCTTTTTTCATCTGGTGGGAACCCTGGAACATTGAATTCTGGGTTTCCTGCACCGTGCCTTGTTGGGTGTTGATGGGAATCGTGGCCTCTGATCTTTCGTTCCGGTTCAAAAATCCCGTGCTGCATTTCGCCAACCGGTTCCTTTTCACGGGCCTCTGGGCGGCCCTCGTCCTGCTTTTGTTCTTTTACAACTTCCAGGGTTCCATCGAGAAAACCCGGTCCGCTTCCGCCCGGGGACACGAAGCGCTCATGGAGGCCCTGGATTGGAAGGTAAAGGTGGATGACCTGCTGGTTTTGGACGGCATCAACACCATTCCGTTTTACCTGGACCGTTACCAAAAACGGAAATACTTGAACCTCCACGCTTTTTTTAAGAAATACGAGGAAAAAAAAGAGGATAAAAACGCCTTCGAGGGCGCCAAGCGGAAAAAAAAGACGCCGGTGGCGGAGGTCCCCAAACCCGATCCCTGGAAGGACCTGGACGGCTTGTTTCAAAACACCTGGAGACGCCATCGGAAGGTCTGGGTCCTGGCTGAAGCCGTGGATGAGGATGACATGTGGCGGGGCCGGCTTGAGCAATTGATGAAATTCTCCGAGGGCCAGCTGACGGTCTTCTTCCGGCAATATCCCCTGGCGCCGGTTCCTTACCATGGGAAGGTTTACTTCTACCAGGTGGGGCAACCGCAAGTCACCCCCACCCCAACCCCCGAAACCCTCCCCACGCCGGCCGCCCACAAGGGGAAAAAGAAAGGCAAGAAAACGTGAGGAAAAAAAAGCTGCTGGGTTCAGTTTTGGGGGCCCTGGTCCTTTTCACTTCCCGGGGATGGGCCCAAACGCCGGCTCCTGCCCGGGTGGATGAATCGGCCGCGCCGACCGCCGTTTCCGAAACCCAACCCACACCCAATTCGGCGACAAAAGCACTGGAGAAAGCGGGGGCCCAGATCCTCCGGGACCGTCCCTGGCTGGGCGATCTTTATAGTTGGAATGAAACCTTCGACTTGGACCGTCGGCAAGTGGCCGCCAACCAGAGCGGGGCTTATTGCATCGGGAACGGAAGGGCTTTCGCCCTGGTGGGTTTGAACAACCCCCTCTGGACCTGGTCGAACCTCTACGGCGCTTCTTACCAAGAACCCGACCTGGGGGTCCTGAGGATGAACGTGACCCGGGCGGGCATCGAAGCCTCGGTCCCGAAGCAGCAAATCGGCTGGGTGCGGCGGTCGGGGGTGGTGAAAGTGCGGGCCGAGGGGCAGGGCTTGGTGGTGGAAAGCTACGACTTCGCCCCGGTCTCGCCTTCGGACGACAACGCCTGGGACAACCCGGCGGCTCTGGTGAGGATGGTGCATGTGGTCAACACCAGCGACCACCCGGAAACGGACCTGGACATCGAGCTCAAGCTCCAGCCCGCCTGGAACGTCCATCTCACGGAAAAGGTGGAGGGAAGGGACTTGGTCATCGACCAGCGCGCGGCCCGGGCTAAGAAACGCACGGTGTGGCGCCTGGGAAGCTTCAATAACCGCAACGTGCGCATATGGGACAATAACCTGCATTACGGCGTCCCCGCCCTTCCGCCCGGCGGCGAGACCTGGGCGGCATTTTTCCTGCTTTCCGCCAATTCGACGCGGGAAAACCGCTCCAACATGGAAGACATAAGGAAATCGGGCTGCCTGTCCCTGTTGGACGCCACCCGGGATTATTACCGTGCTTGGTTCGACAAGGGGACGTCCTTTGCCGGGGATCCCAAGACCGTGGACTTGTTCGAGATCGAATCCATGATCTTCAAGTGCCAGCAGTCCCAGACCGGCGGTTTTTCACCCCTGATCGGCTACTCCTACACCTGGATCCGGGACAACAACGGCCCCATCCGGTGGTTCCTCAAGACCGGCCACCCCCAGGAAGCCCGCAGGGCCATGGATTTTTTTTACGGCGTGGGTTCCACCATGGGGTCCCTTCCCAACAGCATCCGGGTGGATTACCCCCTGAATTACCATTTAAAGGACCTTTCCAAAATCCACGTGGAGCACGCCGAAACTCCCAATTGGATCGTGCTGCAATATTGGTGGTATTACCTGACCACCGGCGACATCGAACTCATCCGTTCCCGATGGAACTACCTCAAACGGTGCATCTTCGGCCAGGTGAACGTGGACGATAAGTATTTCTTCCACCGCGACGAGACCTACCTTTGGTGCCTGGAATCCCGTTGCTTCGATGAGTGCCCCTTTCCCAATTACGACCTTTCCACTTACGCCTTTTCCGCCGACTCCAGTTTCGACCTGGTCTCGGCCGCCGACCACCTGGCCTACCTGGGCAAGTACCTGGAGATGGACCGCGACGTGGCGCAATTGAAGAAATTGTCCGAACGCGTCCGGGCCAAGGCCGAACAAACCTATTGGAACCCGCAAGCCGGCTACTGGGCGCCGGCCCAATCGCTTTTGGGCCCCCTTTACAACGCCCCTTTCGCCAACATCCTGATGAACCCCTTCTGGTGCGGCTACGCCCGCAACGACCTGGACCCCCTGGGGGAAACCCCCCAAACGTCCAAGCGGGCGATCACGGCCATCCAAAACGCCTATCCCTGGCTGGGACGGGACGACGGATTCTGGAAGACCACCCCCACAATGGACTTCTTCGTGGGAATGAACCCGGGACAGTTGCTTTACTCCCTTTGCAAGGCCAGATCCCCCTGGGCGGAAAAGGCTTACCGCGCCACGCTCAAGACCGCAACGCCTTCGGGCGAATTCGCCGAAATGTACGACGGGGATTACCATCCCTGGAACCCGCCCGCCTGGGGCGTGGGCACCAGCGGCCGGGTGCGGCCCTGGGAAGGGGGGCTGGATACGGAGTCGGTTCTGGAATACCTGACGGGTTTTTCCCCGGACGCCGGCAACCACCGCGTGGTCTTCGCCCCCCACCTGCCGGATGAATTGAAGGGCCTGACGGCCGACCGGTTCGTCGTGGGGAACGCCCAGGTATCCCTCGCCATGACAAGGACCGGTTCCAAGGAATGGACGCTGACCCTGCGCCAGGACAAGGGCCAGCCCCTGGATGTGATCGTGGACTTTTGGGCCAGCCGCCGGATCCTGGCCA
>JAICXI010000136.1 GCA_025980505.1 bacterium
AGTTCGATCCCGCGCCCAGCGTCAGGTTACCCAGGGTGACGGCCAGGGCCCCGCCTGCTCCCCCGTCGCCCGCCGTGCCGCCCGCGGTATCGTTCCACCCGCCGCCGCCGTTGCCGCCGGAAAAATTAAGCTGGGTGGAAACCGCGATGGAAAAGGACCCCAGGGTGAGCGACAGGTCCCCGCCCCGCCCCCCGGCGCTGGGCTGGGAACCCGAACCGCCGCTTCCGCCGTTTCCCGCCGCGACTTGGAAAAGCGATCCCGGGCCCAGGGACAAGATCCCAAGGGACACGCCCGCGTCGCCGCCCCTGCCGCCGTCGCCCGGTCCCGCCGAGGTGGGGCCCACGTTGCCGCCCGTGCCCCCCGCGACGCGGAAACTGGCCGAGGGGCCAGCCAGGCTCACGCTCCCGCCGTTGTAAAAGGCGTTGCCGCCGTCGCCGCCGGTCGAGGAACCCGAGCCGCCCAGGCCGCCGGCCACGCTCAAGTTGGAACTGGCCAAACCCACGTAGGAGCCGATGGAGGCGAAAGCACTTCCACCCGCGCCGCCCAACGAAACCCCGCCGCCCCCGCTCCCCCCTTGCGTGGAAAGGCCCTGCGTCAGGGAAACGGAATTCGAAATCAAGGTGGCCGCCCCCCCCGCGCCGCCCGTCACGCCGGACCCGCCCAAACCCCCGGCGACGTTGAAGTTACCGTAGGGCCCGCTGGAAATGGATTGGAAGGAAACCGAAGCCGATCCCCCCGACCCGCCCCGGTTGCTGCCGTTGCCCGAATCGATGGCGCTTCCGCCGCTGCCGCCGGACACCTGGAAAAAAAAGCCGGGAGCCGCCAGGCTGTTTCCCACCGCCACGGCCGATCCGCCCGCGCCGCCCGCGTCGCCGCTGCCGTTGGTGTCGGTCACGCTCCCGCCGCTTCCCGCCAGCAGGGCCGCGCCCTGGCCCACGTTCCAACTTCCCACGGTGACGGCCGCGTTGCCGCCGTCCTGGCCGGAAAGGCCCACGCCGCCCGAAGCGGAGACTCCGGCACCGGCGCCGGCGAAAAGGTCGGCATAAACGCCGGACCCGATGGTCCAAGTCGAAGCGGTCACCGAGGCGTCCAATCCGCCGCCCAACGCCCCGTTGTTTTGGAAGACCAGGTTGTTTTGCTGGTTGAAACCCTGCTGGAAAAGCAACTGGGCCTGGCCGTTGTTTTGACCCGTCAAGTTGAGGTCCGGGCCCAGGAAGGTTACGGTTTGGGAGAAGGAAGCCAGCGGCTGGGTGAGGGTGACCCCCCCCACGGAGTTGGCGAGTCGCAGGGAGCCGCCGCCCGCCGCATTCAAGGTGGTGACGGCCCAGCCCAGGGAACCCGCGCTTGGGTCCCCCGCGTTGGTGGTGACGGTCACGGCGCTCTGGGCGAAGAGGAGCGGGCAAGGCGGAAACAAAACCAGGGCTACGGCCGTTAAAAGAGGTGCGAACCTTTGAGGAGTCCACCACTTATTCATATTGATCCCCCGACAAGGATTGGGGAAACAGCGGCGGTACCCCGGGCTCTCCCCTAAGGGATCCGGGATTTCCTTTGCCCCGATCCTTCATCATGATGAAGGCTTCATCGGATACCCAAAACCCATCAAGGATAGCAACTTCCGGCATATTTAGGGGAGGAGTCCGGTTTTTTTCAAACAGGCGTCGTAAAGTTCCTCGATTTCCCCGAGCATCCGTTCGATCCGGAAGCTGCCCTTCAGCGCCTTCCGGCCCGCTTCGCCCATTTTCCGGGCCTCCCGGGGGCGGGTTAAAAGCCGCTCCAGGCTTTGGGCCATGCCTTCCGTGTCGTGGGGGGGAAGCAGGTAACCCGTGACGCCTTCCTCCACCGCCTCCGGCGTACCCGAGACGGCCGTGGCCACCACGGGTTTCCCCGCAGCCATGGCCTGCAGCACGACCCGGGGCAGCCCCTCGTAAAGGGACGTCAGCAAAAGGACGTCCGCGGCCGCCAATAGTTCGGCCACGTCGTCCCGCCATCCCAGGAGCAGGAAGTTTCCTTCCAATCCCCTTTCCAATATCTCCCTCTCGACTTTCCCGCGAAGCGGCCCGTCGCCCGCCCAAAGGAAAAGCACGTAAGGCAGGCCCCCTTTCAGCCGTTCGGCCGTCCGCACCACGTCCAGGGGGGATTTCTGCTTCTTGAAGTTGGACAGCACCAGCACACAGGGACGGCCCTTGGACTTGAATTTCTTGCGGGCCCTCAAGGCCCCGAAAAGCGGGAGCCGGCAGGCTTCGGGATCGATGCCGCTGTGGATCACCCGGTACTGCCCCTCCCGCCCGATCCCGGCGGCCAGGCCCGCTTGCTTGTTTTCCACGCTGACGGCGATGAGGGCGTCGGTGAAGCGGGCGGCCCACCGCTCGAGGGCCTGGTAAATCCACCGCAGGGGGAAAAACTGGCCGGGGTGGAAACCCCAGCCGTGCACCGTATGGACGACGCAAGGCACCCCCGCCCGGCGGGCCGCCCACCGGCCCAGGATGCCCGCCTTGGAGCTGTGCGTGTGGACCAGGTCGACCTTTTCGGACTTCAGGATTTCGGTGATCCGGTCCAGCGCCCTCCAATCCCAAAAGGGGCGGACGGGATGCTTGAGTTCGGGGAGGAAGTAGGTTTTTAAGCCGGGGATTTTTCGGGCGGCGCCGTCCAGGTAGCCGCCCCCGCCCGAAAGGAGCAGGATGTCGTATTTGCGGCGGTCATGGCGGGCGCAGCAATAAAGGGTGTTTTGCTGGGCGCCGCCCAACTCCAGGCGGGTGATGATGTGGGCGACCTTCACCCTTTGGGGGTTGGAAGCCTTGAATTTGAAATTTGGAATCGGAACCACCCCCCCAGGATGCGGGGGCTCCCGCGAAAGAGCCCCGGCGTTGAACACCGGTCCCCTTCCGGGTATCCGGCGGGGTTTATTTTATGCTTCCGGGGTTTCCTTGGGGGCTTCTTCCGGGGCGGGTGCCGCGGTTTCCTTGCCGGCCTTTCCGGCCTTGGCCTTGCGGGCCGCCTTTTTCCCGGCTTTTTCATCGGCCTTGGCCTGGGCCAGGGCTTCGGTGTCCACACCCGTGATGGGCTGGGCTTGGGCCCGGATGGCTTGTTCCTCGTCCTCCGACTGGACGAACTTTTGCATCCATTCCCATTGCCGGGCCAACCCTTCCCTCAAGGGGGTCTTGGGCTTGGTCCCGAAAATCCCCTCCAGCTTGGTCCTGTCGGCCCGGGTGGACATCACATCCCCTTTTTGCCGCTCCAGGAAGGTCTTGGGGCAGCTTTTCCCGCTGATTTCCTCCAGCAAGGCGAGGGCTTCCAGGAGCGTGGTGGGCGATCCTCCGCCCACGTTCACCACCTGGCCCACGGCCTCCTCCACCGTCAGCGCGGCCGCGATGGTTTCCACCACGTCGTCCACGTAGGTGAAGTCGCGCACCTGTTGCCCGTCGCCGTAAATGGAAATGGCCGCGTCATGCAGGATGCTGTGGCAGAAACGGTTGAAAGCCATGTCGGGCCTTTGGCCCGGGCCGTAAACGGAAAAAAAGCGCAGGGACACGGTGGGCATGCGGTATTCCTGGTGGTATAGCTGGCACAGGTTCTCGGCCGCCAGCTTGGTGACGCCATAGGGGCTGCGGGGGCGGCACATCATCTCCTCGTTCAAGACCTCCCCCACGTCGCCGTAAACCGAGGAGGAAGAGGCGTAAACGAAGCGCTTGAGTTTGTTGCCCTTGGACTCCTCCAGCAGCTTTTGCGTGACCTGGAGGTTGTTGGTCACGTAACGGTGGAAGGACGCCCCCCAGGAACCGCGCACGCCCGGCTGGGCGGCCAGGTGCACCACGGCTTCCATGCCCTTGAGGACCTTGATGAGCGCCATGGTGGACAAATTGTCCTCCACCAGCTTGAACTGGGGGCTCAGGAGGATGGGCAACAGGTTTTTTTCCTTCTGGCTGCGCGAATAATAAACGTCGAAATCATCCACTCCCATAACCTCGTGGCCTTCCTTAATGAGCCTGGCCGCCACGTGGGAGCCGATGAACCCGGCGCAACCGGTTACGAGCACTTTCACTGTTTTCCCCTTTGAAGAGCTGAATTACCAAAGATAACTAGGTTCGACCCCTTCCCCGTTCCGGCCATATGGATATGGGAAGGGGTGAACCCGGCGCAACCGGTCACAAGCACTTTCACTGTTTTCCCCTTTTAGTCCAAAATCCGGAATTCAACCGGGTCCCCGGCTTGGCCAGGGGCTTTAACCTTCCGGGACGAAGGACCCGTCATTCGCCCCGAAATCATAATCATATCTTCCGTTGAAGCCAATGAAAAAGCCATGAAACAAGGCGTATTTTTCCGCCCGCCGGGGGGATCTTCCGCCCCGGCGCCCTTCGGGGCCTCCCGGTTCCTGGCGGCACCCGCGCGCCGGCCCCGCGCGCCGATGCGGGTCCGGCGACCCGGTTTTTCCTTCCGCTTCAAATGACAAATTAAGTTCATTTTATTTTTGGAACTATGTGCCGGGCGCCAATTCGCAGTTGATTTGACGTCGATCCCCCCCTCCCTCGAGGGGAGCCCTTCGAGGGCCTCAGGGCAAAAGGGCCGGCGCGAGGGTGATTTCACGAGTTTCACTACACCCCTCACCCACCCCATCTCCCCAAAAGCTCTCCTAGGGAATAACCCCTCTATACCCATCCAAACCGCGACGCAAGGGGCGAGGGTTGTTGGGAACCGACGTCCAGTGCATCGTTCCCTTATTTTTTTCATTTACCCCAGGAGGTTCCAACCTTTCCGCCGATGCGGCGGACTGGGTGCCACCTCCAGCACCGCCTTCAGTGCCAGGGAGAACCAGTCCTCGCTGGTCTTCAACAACGCCATTTGGGTTATCGGCGGCATCCAAAACGGCTTCCATGTCAACGATGTCCGGCATTCGCCCTGGGCGTCCGCCCCCCCTGGAAGCGAAAGATTCCGGCGGGGAACTTCGGGGCGGCTTCTCCCGCACTTTTCATGGAAGGAGCGGGAGAGGCCGGGAGCCACGGAAGTTTGAACTAAAAACGGCAAAAAAACTGAATGGTAATCCGGCCGCCAAGGGTAACGTCAGTGTAGCCCTTATCGATTTCTGAAGGCGGCACTATAATGAAACGATTTTTCGGATTCCTGTTCCCGTTGATTTGGATCCTCTGGCCGGCGGGCTGCGGCAAGAGCCCCTCGCCCGTTTCCCCCTCCGGTTCCTCCCTTTCAAGCGACGGCACCGATTGGATTTTCTCGACCGTCAACGCCACTTCCTCGGGCCGGTACGGCCATACCTCGGTGGTTTTCAACGACAAGCTGTGGATGCTCGGCGGGAACAGTTCCTTGGGCTACCTTAACGACACCTGGTTCTCCTCCGACGGCGCCGTTTGGTCGCCGGCGGCCGGCAACGGTTCGGGGTCTTCCTTTTCCGCCCGTGAATTCCACGCTTCAACGGTTTTCAACGGCCAGATGTGGACCTTGGGCGGGTACGGCAACAACGGCGCGATGAATGACACCTGGTCTTCCCTGGACGGGCTGCACTGGACCCAGGTGAACAACGGCGCCTCCAATTCCTTCACGGTCCGTTGCAACAACGCCGCGGTGGCCTTCAATAGTAAAATGTGGGTCTTGGGGGGGGACACGGACCCTTCCGGCGGGACCAGTGACTTGAACGACGTGTGGGCCTCCAGCGACGGGGCCACTTGGATCCAGGTGGCCGCCAACGGCTCCTCCAGTTCCTTCCCCGCCCGCGACTCCCAAACCGCCCTGGTTTTCAACAACCAAATGTGGGTGCTGGGCGGCGTCCTGGGCGCGACGCAGGCCACGACTTTCTTGAACGACGTGTGGGCCTCCAGCGACGG
>JAICXI010000081.1 GCA_025980505.1 bacterium
GTAATCGTAGGCGCCCAGTTTCATGGCGTCCAGGGCCGTATCCACCCCCTGGAGGGCCGTCACCATGATGACGTCGATGGATTCGTCGCGGCGCTTGATCTGGCGCAGCAGATCCAGCCCCGACCCGTCGGGCAGCATGATGTCCAGGAGGCAATGGTCGAAACTCTGGGTCTTTAAAATGCGAAGCGTGCTCTTGGCGTCCTCGCCAAAGGTCAAGTCGTAATCGTCTTGCAAGGCGAGCCGGAAAGACTCACGGACGCTTTCCTCGTCGTCGACCACTAGGATGACTGGTTTCACGATGGACCCTCTGGGTTCTATTTTGAAGCGGCTCCCGCCCGGAAGACTATACAAAATCTTAGGCAATCCATTATATTTTTTTTGCGGAATTTATAAAGGCCTCAAGAACCCGGGAGCGCATTTTTTCCACCCTTATTCCAGGCCGGAGACAAAAAGGCCGGATTTGAATAAGGGTCAAGAGTTTGGCAGAAAGGTGACAGCTCCTTCCGCAGTTTTTCATCCTCCAGCAGCCTCAGGAAAAGGAAAAGGTATTCACTGGCGATACCGCACCTGTTTCCAAAGTGATGGCGGGCTTTTCGGACAATTTTTAGGTATTGCTGGCGGGTGGGGGCCTCGTTCCCCGCGCCCAACAGCTTCACTGAACGGTAATGGCGCTTCATGGCCCTCAAAACCCATCGGTCCACCGGAAAAGCCGAGGAATGGTCCAGTGAAAAAAGGAGGATACAATCGGCGATTTTAGGCCCGATACCGTCCAAAACCATCAGGGCTTCCCGGGCCTCGTCGCAAGGAATGCCCTTCAAATGCTCCAGGGAGATGACCCGGGCTTCGACCGCCCGCGCCATCCGGATGATCCGGTCGGCCCGGGCCCGGTAGTTGTTGGTAAAAGGCCTTAAAGAGTCGGGGGAAAGCCCCGCCAGGACCCCCGGTTCGGGGAAAGCGTGAAAAAGGGGGGCTCCCTGGATAGGCTTGCCATATTGAGTGCAAAATTTGGACAAAGCCCGCCGGATCACCTTGACCGACAAGCCCTGGGCGTACATATAGGAAAGGGTGCACTCCCAGGGTTCTTGGCGGACCAGGCGCAAACCCCTCAGGACCCGCACGGGGGTTCCGAGGATGGGGTCGGCTTCCATGGTTCGGATCCAGGGTTCCAATTCGTCATCCAGGCCGAGGTAACGGAAAAGCCAGTCCGCCGCGGGAAGCGCCCGGATTTCCTTCCGGCTGCATTCCCACGAGAGCCGGTCCCCTTCCTGCTTCAAACGCCAAAGGGCGTCCCCCGCGACCCCCTGGAACCAACCCCGGGCGTCCGGCCCTTCCCACCGGAAACACTGGCCGCACAAAAGGGTAAGGCCCAGGGAAAAGGGGCCGGATAATTGGAAAAAACCTTTGAACATCATTCCATTGGATCTCGAAGAAAGGATTGGGGATGAAAACGGAACCGAATGGCGGGGATTTTAACGGAACCGGGTTGAAAAACCACCCCTTTGCCGGAAAAAAAGGGGAACTCAGCCCCGGCGGTTCTTCTTTCGGCGTTCCCTTTTGCGGCGGGGATCCTCCATGCCCTTCGGCATGGTCCCTTCCGGGCCCGTCCAACGCCGGTCGTCCTTGCGACGGTCTTGTTTTCCACGGGTGACGACGGTGCGGTCCACAAGGTAAAGATTCTCCAAAAGGGTCCTCAGCCAGCCCATTCCATCCCCCTTCAACGCAAGTTATCCATCCGAAGCGCCGCTTTCAAACCCGTGGTTTCAAACTCCCTTCCCCCGCGAAGAGGGGGGGGACCTCCGGCCCCCAACTTATTTTCACCGGTGGTGCAATCGGACGGCTTTCCGCCGTTCATTTTCCGCTTCCGGCCGTTCGCGCAGGCCGAGTTGTTTTTCCAGCTCCCGCCTTGCCTTCCAGCTGTTCCAGAGGGCCAGGCAGGCGATGACCAGCACCAGCAGGAACAACAAGTTGGCGTAACGGAACCCGATTCCCGCATCCTTCAACATTTGGGAGACCTTTTCCAGCTCCTTCGCCATCTGGGTTTGGTTGTTGTTCAGTTCCCGGTACTGGTTGAAGGAATCCCTTTGAAGCAGGAAGGCCACCGTTTGGACCCGGTTTTCCAATTCCGCCAGTTTGCGGCCGTCCACCGGCGGTCGGAGCGCCCCATGGACTTCCTTGACCACGGTCACGGGCGCCTGAAGCTCCGGGGATTTTTCCCCGGCCGTTTCAGGGGCATTGCCGCCGATCCAGATCACGCTTTTCTTGGCCGCATCCTGGTCCGAAATGAGGATGCTGAGCAGGGCCTGGGCTTTCCTGTCCTGGGGGTCGGATTGGAGGGCCTTGGAATCCCACAACACCGCATGGTCCAAATCGCCCGACAGGTAGGCTTGGAGTGCGGATTGGTAATAATCGGCAACCGGCGTCGGCGAGGGCTCCGGAAGAACCGGTTCCCCCCACGCGAACGGTGCCAGGCATACCCACGCGATCCACAGGCCCCCGATGATGTTGCGCCGCATACTTTCCCCCTGCCGTTAATATGTAATTTTCAGCCGTTCAACATCATAAAAGCGCCGAAGCGCCCCGTGGGATTATCGCCGGAAGCTTCGGCGCGGTGCGAATAGAAAAGCCCGATCTGGCCGATGGTGCAAAGTCCGGAGTCGATCAAATTTCCCTCTTGAACGCCGATTTCCAGCAATTGCCTCCGGTTGGCCCCGGCGATGTCCAGTTTCCAATGGTCCCGGGATGTTTTTTCCAGGACCTCCGGGGCCCAGGGGAACACCCGGGCGAACTCGTCCTGCACGTCCGGGCCCACTTCGTAGCAACAAGGCCCGATGCAGGGGCCCAGGACCGCCCGCACCTCTTCCGGCCGGGTCCCGTAGGCGTCGCCCATGGCCAAAAGGGTCTTGGCCGCCACGTGATTGACCGTTCCGCGCCAGCCGGCGTGGGCCATGCCGATGGCCCTGTGCATCGGGTCGAAAAAAAGGACCGGCAGGCAATCCGCCACCAGCAGGAGGAGGGGAACGTCGGTTTCCGCCGTAATAATACCATCCCCTTCGCCCAGGGCCCCCCCTTCCTTGGGATGGTTCGAGGCCTCCAGTTTCAACACCTTGTCGCCGTGGACCTGGTCCAGCCCGACCGCACGGTGAA
Organism: bacterium; assembly: GCA_025980505.1. Lineage (GTDB taxonomy): Bacteria > Oederibacteriota > Muellerivitia > Muellerivitales > Muellerivitaceae > JAICXI01. Next base: position 3,145 of record JAICXI010000081.1, read on the forward strand.
GGGGCGCTCCGGCGGCCTGGGACAGGAGGGCGCGGTTTTCCTCCACGCACAGAGGGTCGTCCTTCACCTTGAAGCTGAGGTTCAGGGAACCCCGCGGTCCGCGGCTGACGCCGCCCAGGCGGGTGGATATCCCGTGGTTTAAGACTTTGGGATCGGCCAAGCGGGGAAAGGTGGCCGTGGCCACCCCGGCCCGTTGGGTCAGGACGGCTTCAGCGCCGAGCTTCTTTGTTTTCAATGCTTCTCTCCACGAGGTTTCGGTAATCCAGGATTCCATCGGCGATGGCCTTGGCGATGCTCTCCCGCCACTTGCCGTCCTCCAGTTTCTTCTCTTCGTTGCGGTTGCTGATGAAGGCGGTTTCCACCAGGATGGACGGCATGTCGGCCCTGGCCAGCACGTAAAAATTCGCCCGTTGCACGGGCCGGATATGCTGGCCCAGCCTATCCTGGATTTGCCGGCTCACCTTTTCGGCCACGGCATAGCTCCTTTCTTTATAAGCGCTGTGGTGCAGATCGGCCAGGATGAAATCCTTGTAATCGGTGCTGCCGTTTTCACGCACGGCCGCCACCGCCGCCATCCGGTTGGAGGCCTTGGCGCCGAAAACGTAAACTTCCGTCCCGCTGGCCTGGGGCCGGGGGTTGGAATTGCAATGGATGGAGACAAAGAGGTCCGCCCCATGCCGGTTGGCGAATTCGGTGCGGTATTTCAAGGTGATGTAGTAATCCGCCTTCCGGGTCATCAGGACGTCCAAACCCGGGTATTTGCGCTTCACGATCTCCGCCACGCGCCGGGCGATGTCGAGCGTGGCCTGCTTCTCCACGTAACGCCGGTCGTAACCGCGCGCACCCGAGTCGACCCCCCCATGGCCCGCGTCAATGACGATCCGGCGCACCCGGTAGATCTGGCTGGCCGAAGGTTCGTCTTCCTCCGACCGGCCCGGGGGCGGAAGCCTTTCCGCCTCTTGCGAATCCACGTCCGGATCGCCCTGCGGCTCCTCCCCGCCGGAGGCCTCGGGGGTTGCCGGGGTGGGGGAGGCCGGAACCACGTCGGGGCCGGCCGCCGCAACGGGAGGAGTGGGCGCCGCCAAGGGCCGGGAAGCGGCCAGGATTTCCTGTTTCAACTCCCCATCCGTGATCTCCCCGACCAGCAGCTCCCGTTGGTCGGCCAGGTAACGGCTGCCGAGGTTCAAGACGGCGTTCAAAAGGTCTTCCGCCGAGCCGGGCGGAACCCCCACTTGTCCCGACACTTCCTCCACCGGGTCCATGGGATAGGAGACGCCCGGGGGGAGGATCATGAAAAGGGGCTGGGAGAGGACGAACTTCACCCGTGTTTTGCCCTGGGTGAGCGTGACGCGGCGGGTCTGGGGGTCGAAATCCACCCGGACGCCGTAAAAGCGGGCCACTTCCGCCAAGGGCAGGTAGGCGTCCCCTTTCATGTCGCGCAGCAAGGACACCTGGGCCGTCCCGGGACGGTCGGTGTATTTCAAAGTCACCGATTCCCCCGCCATCGAAACCCGGGCCAGGCAAAAAAGAAGGAACCAGGAAGGCGCGAAGGCACGGAGAAAAACCGTTTGAAGGGATTTCGTCATCGTCCGGTTTCTTGCCTTGTCTCTTTTCTTCACGCCTGGGCGCCTTCGTGGCGGATGGCCGGGTTTTACTTTCATTCTTTTTTGTCCGCTTCCTTTTGTTTCTCAAGCCCGGTGTGTTTGATGCGGAAATACCAGTTGTAAACCCGGTCCACGCCCTTCACGTCCCTGGCCTTCAAGGTCAGGATATGCCCCCCCTGCGCCAGGGGCTCCGTCACCTGGTGCCGGAACCCGCCGGTCCGGGGGTTGAACCGGACCGCCAGAACCCGGTTGCCCAGTTGAAGCCGGACCGACCGGGGCACCACCGGATCCCGGATTTCAGCCTGGATCAGGGGCCGGGTCGTGTCGATCACGTCTCCGTCGCCGGGGACAAGCCCTTTTAAGTGGAGGACCCGGTCCTTGAAGATATCGGTGAAATGGCCGTGGCTGATGGGGTAAAGGACCAGGTTCCGCTTGAGCTTCAAGGGGTCCACCGTTCGGTCATTGGGACCCGGATTCACCGTGAAGGCCAGCTTGTACCCCGCGGCCCGGACCGCCTTCAAGATGGCGGGGTTGTAGACGCCGTAAGGATAGGCCAGCATTTGGGGCCGGTGCCCGAACTTCCCCTCGATGAAGGCAAGGGGGTTTCCGTACTCCGCCTGCAATAGCCTTTCATAAGCGGCCCGGTCCCTCTTTTCGCCTTCCAACGCCAGGTTGAGGTGGTGGGTGGTGTGGGATTCCACCACCATGCCGTCCTTCTCCATGGCCAGGATGTCGTCGTCCTTCAATGCCTCGGTTCCCAGCTTCACCTTCGGTTTCTTTTGGGATTCGATTTGCCGCCGCAGCGCCGCCTCCCCGTATTCGATGAATTGCGTATAAAGAAACAGGATGGAGGGGTACCCGAAGGACTTGACGACGGGAAAGGCGTCCCGGTAAACGGTGCGGAACCCGTCGTCAAAGGTGATGAGCACCGGCTTCAAGGGGAGGGGTTTCCCTTGGAACCAGTAATCCATCAATTGTTGGTCCGAAATGGGTTGGTACCCATTGTCCTTCAGGTACTGCATCTGCCATTTAAACTCATCCACGGGCATCTGGTACTCGGCTGTTTCCAGCTTCTCATGCCCGTCGGGGTGATGCACGAACCGATGGTAGCAAAGCACGAAAAAGGGCTGATCCTCCGCCGCGCCGGAGGCGGGTCCGGCTCCCGGGTCCGGCCGGGTTTCCGTCGCGCTGGAAAGGGCCGGCAGGGGGGACAGGCTGATCGGCAGGTCCCCCCCCCGGACCCCGCGGGTGGTTAAAAGAAGCGCGGACACCGCCACCCACCGGAAACACCTTTTGGTTTTGCGCCATCCTGGGTCGAGCATTCCCCTTCAATCTTTCTGCCGGGCTGACAGCGGTTGGCTGGCAGCGGCGGCCGTTAGTTCTGGAACGGCTTGCTGGCCAGGCGGCGGCGCAGGTAAGCCGGAATATCGTACTGCCCATCCGACAGTTTCAAGGCCATGTCGCCTTCCAGTTCCACGGCGGGCGCGGGCTGGGACGAACTGGCCTTGTCGGTCTTGAAGTTGGGCGTCACGAAATTCTTCAGGTCGATGACCGTGGACATGGGCTCGGTTTCCTTCAGGGAATCGAAACCCGTGGCAATGATGGTCACCCGGATGCCGTCCTTGAGGGCCTCGTCCCGCACGATGCCGGGGATGATCTCGGCGCCGGGGCGGGCGGCCTTCTGGAGAAACCCGTTGATCTGGTTGAACTCGTTCAAGCTGAAGTTGGCGCCGGCCGTCACCTGCACCAGCACCGCGGTGGCCCCGGCGATATCCACGTCCTCCAGCAGGGGGCTGTTGACGGCCTTTTGCACGGCCTTCAAGGCCCGGTCCTCGCCCGTAGCCGCGCCCGTCCCCATCAGCACCTTGCCCTTGGCGGTCAGGATGCGTTTCACGTCCGCGAAGTCCCGGTTGATGATGCCTTCCGAATGGATGACCACCGAGATGCCCTGGATGGCCTGCACCAGCACATCGTCCACCCGCGTGAAGGCCGAAGCCAGGTCCACATCCTGCTCGCAGACCAGGTTGATGCGTTCGTTGGGGATGATCACGATGGCGTCCACATGCGGCATCATGGCCCTCAAGCCGTCCTCGGCCTGGGCCTTGCGGACCGGACCCTCGAACTCGAAGGGACGGCTCACAACGGCCACGGTCAGGATTCCCATCTTCTTGGAGACTTCGGCCACCACCGGCGCCGCGCCCGTGCCCGTGCCGCCGCCCATGCCGCAGGCCAGCACCACCATGTCGGCGCCTTCCAGGGCCTTTTGGATCTCCTCCGTGGATTCCAGGGCCGCTTCCTTGCCGATCGTGGGATTGCCGCCCGAACCCAGGCCCTTGGTGAGGGCCTTGCCCAGTTGGATTTTCTTGGCCGCCCGGCTGCGGCGCAAGGACTTGTAATCGGTGTTGGCCGCGATGCATTCCACGCCTTCGATGCCGGCTTCCACCATTTTATTGACGGCGTTGCAGCCGCCCCCGCCCACCCCAATCACCTTCAAATGGGCCAGGTACTGCGTCACATCATCTTCCGCGAACTCGATCATTTCTTTATCCCCCTCTTTGAAATACGGCCATCAGCTGTCAGCGATAAGCCGTCGGCAAAACCGGGAAACCCGCCAACAGCCCGTTGAACCA
>JAICXI010000153.1 GCA_025980505.1 bacterium
AGAACGAAGGGGAATACACCCTCCTGGAGCTTTTGGAGAGGTTGAAGTCCCCCCAACCCGATTTTGCGGGGGTCCGCGGCCTCCTCTGGCGCAACGGGTCCGACGGCGTCCAGAACGAAGACCGGCCCCTCATCGACAACATCAACGACCTGCCTTACCCCGATTACGAATCCTTCGGCATCGAACGCTACCCCTGCTGGCAGGCCCGGGCCATCCCCTTCATCACCCAGCGGGGCTGTCCTTACAAGTGCAACTTCTGCTCCGTCCCCGTTTCCATGGGAGGGGGCTTCCGGGCCCGCACGCCCGAAAACACGGTCACGGAAATGGAATACTGGTACGCCAAAGGATTCCGCCACTTCCAGGTCAACGACGACGTCTTCAACCTCCACCCGGAGCGGGTGATCGCCATCTGCAAGCTGATCGTGGAGAAAAAACTCGACGTGACCTGGGAGCTGTACAACGGGATGCGGGTGAACGCCGTGAACGAGGAACTCCTGGACTGGATGAAAAGGGCCGGCTGCCGCCTCATTTCCTACGGCTGCGAGTCGGGCAACCCGCGGATCCTCAAGGTCATCCGCAAGGGCTTGACCAAGGATATGGTCTCCAAGGCCGTCACCCTCACCCACAAGGCCGGCATCCCCTGCTCGGTCAACTTCATCGTGGGCCATCCCACCGAAACCTTCGAGGAAGCCAAGGAAAGCCTCAGGTTCGCCCGCAGCCTTCCCGCCAGCTTCATCAATTTTTACAACGACACTCCCTATCCCGGGACCGAGCTGTTCGAATGGGTGAGGAATAACGCCCGCGTGCTTTACCCCAATTACCTGACCGACCTTTCCTATAACTCGCGGGAGCCCATTTACGAAACCGACGAATTCCCCAAGGAACAACGCATGTGGATCCTGGAAAAAGGCCGCAACCTTTACGAGCGCAGCGTGTTGCGCTACCGCCTGGGCCCCTTTTTCGGGGCCGTCGCCTATTACTTGAGCCGCTTTTCCGTCATCAACAAATGGGGCCGCAGCTTCGTCACCAACACCAAACTGGGCCATTACATTTTCAGCAAATTCAGCATGAAATTCGGCGGCATGGTCTGGGTGCGTTAGGTTCCCGGCCATCCCCTTTCCGGCTTTAAATTGACGGTTCAAACAGCCCCACCTGTGTTAAACTCCCCGGCGGCAAACCAATTTTTCCCTCTTTTGAGGTTCCATGAAACGCATCCATTCGCTGGTCACCGGCGGCGCCGGATTCGTGGGTTCCCACCTCTGTGACTTCCTGGTGTCCCAAGGCCACCAGGTGATCTGTGTGGACAACCTCATTACCGGCAAGCTCGAGAACATCGCCCATTTGCGGCGCCATCCCCATTTCCGTTTCCTCCAACAGGACATCATCAAGGGCTTGCCGCGCTTCCTGGGCCTTCCCCGCTTCCTGAAGGATGTGGCCCAGGGCTTCCCCCGCCTGCTCCCCAAAGCCGATTACGTTTTCCACCTGGCTTCCCCGGCCTCGCCCGTGGGATACATGAAAAACTCCATTGAGACCATCCTCACCAATTCCATCGGCACCTACCGGCTGCTGGAATATTGCCGCCGGAAGGGGGCCCGGTTCCTTTTCGCTTCCACGTCGGAGGTCTACGGCAACCCCCTGGTCCATCCGCAGGTGGAATCCTACTGGGGTAACGTGAATTCCTTCGGCCCCCGTTCCTGTTACGACGAAAGCAAGCGCCTGGGCGAAGCCCTGGTTTACGAGTACCACCACAAGTACAAGGTGAACGCCCGATTGGTGCGTATCTTCAACACTTACGGCCCCCGTTTGAACGAGAACGACGGCCGGGTTGTTTCCAACCTGATCACCCAGGCTTTGAAGGGCCGGCCCCTGACCCTCTATGGCGACGGTTCCCAAACCCGCAGTTTTTGCTATGTGGCCGACCTGGTACAGGGACTGTGGAAAGCCGCCTCCCTTCCCGGCACCGAGGGGGATGTTTTCAACTTGGGCAACCCCCAGGAAATCACCATCCTCCAGTTCGCCAAAACGGTGCTGCAATTGTGTGGCAAGCGCGGCGCCAAAATTGTCAAAAAACCCCTGCCCCAGGACGACCCCATCAAGCGGAAGCCCGATATTTCCAAAGCGAAAAGGGCCCTCCGGTGGGAACCCAAAGTTTCGTTAAAAGAAGGCTTGGGCAGGACGATTGAATGGTATCGCGGTAGAATAGGAGCAGTTTGAGGACTTGTATCTGAGGACTTGTATTTTGGGTTCAAACCCTAATAATGAGTCTCACTTTTAGAGGTGACAACCGATATGCGAGCAGCGATCCTTTACCCTCCCTTCCGTAAGGACGGCGAGTTTCCCCTTTTAACCCAGAACCGGCACTTGAAATTTTCCAAATCCCGTGAGGTTCGGATTTTTCCACTGGTTCCCGGACACTTGGCCACCAACTTGAAACACCTGGGCCATGAAGTCCTGTGGCTGGACGGCATCAACCGCCGCATGAGCGACGGGGAATTCAACCAAACCCTGGACGGTTTCAAGCCTGAAGTCATCTTTCTGGAAACCAAGGCGCCCGTGGTCAAGCGCCATTGGCAGTACGTGGCCGAACTCAAGGGCCGCTATCCCGGTGCCAAAATCGCCCTGATGGGCGACCATGTGACTTACTTCCCCGAGGAATCCCTGCTGAATTCGCAGGTGGATTACGTCATGACCGGCGGCGATTACGACATCGTGGGCCGCAACCTGGTGGAGCACCTCGCCGGCAAGGAACCCCTGGGTCCCGGCCTCTGGTACCGGGATGCCTCCGGCAAAACGGCCACCACCGGCCCCCACAAGTTGACCGAAGCCCTCGATTCCCTGCCTTTCATCGACCGGGAGCTCACCCGTTTCCAGGATTACGGCGAAGCCTACCTGCTTCGCCCCACGGCTTACATCCTGACCGGCCGCGGTTGCGGGGCCTCCGAGGACTCCCCCGGCGGCGTGGGTGTCTGCACCTTCTGCATCTGGCAACACGCGCTTTGGGGCAAGACCGCCCGCCTGCGTTCACCGGCCAACGTGGTGGCGGAAATGGAAATTTGCATCAATAAGTACAAGGTCTGGGAATTTTTCGACGACAACGAATCCGGCCCCATCTACAATATCGAATGGCTCCGGGAATTTCACAAGGAACTCAAGGCCCGGAAACTCCTGGGCCGCTTTCAGTTTTCCTCGAACTGCCGTGCCGACACGCTGAATGAGGAAGTGGTCGACCTGTTGGTCAAGTGCGGCTGGCGGCTTTTGAAAATCGGGCTCGAATCGGGCTCCGATTACAGTATCAAGCACCTGGCCAAGTGCGAAACCGTGGATTTGATCAGCCGCGGGGTCAAGATGGCCAAGGATCGTGGGCTGGTCGTACTTCTCACCACCATGATGGGCTATCCCTGGGAAACCGAGGAAGATGTCCGGAAGACCTACGAGGTCACCAAGGAACTCCTCCTTTATAAGGTCCGCGCAGGGGATTGCATGCAGGCTTCGGTGGTCATCGCTTATCCCGGTTCCCCCCTGTGGCGTGAATCGGTGAACAAGGGCTGGCTGCTGGTGGGCAAGGAAGACTACGAAAAGTACGACATGAGCCACCCGATCCTGAAGACCCCCATCAACGCAAGTGAGTGGGCCACCAAGACTTGGAGCCTGATGAAAACCCCGAAGTTCGTTTTTCAGCAACTCGTGACGGTCCGTTCCTTAAGGGAAGTGGACCTCTTGTGGCGGGGGCTTCGGTCCCTGCTGGGGCACGTCCAAGACTACGGCGATCCACTTCCGGAAAGCGAAACCAACCATGCCGCGCCGCAAACTGCCGTCAGCCGGTAATACCCCGGGTGAAAACCCTTCTCCCCTCCGTCCTTCCGGGCCTTCCAACCCGTGGAAGGCGAAGGTGGCCGGCGTCCTCTTTTTCTTCATCCTCCTGGCCGCCCTTTGGAGCGCGGGCCTCTTCAAGGAATTGTTCGCCGGTCCCAAGATCCCCATCCCCCGGGAGGCGGCCGGCTTTTCCCTGGGAATGGGAAAAGCGGACCTGCTGAAAAAATACCCGGACCTGAAGAAGAACCTCCGTCCCTTCAACAACGACCCGCTTTTCCAGATCGCCACCTTGACCGCGTCCTCCGGGGTCACCGGGGCCACGTCCGTGGACTTGCTTTTTTACAAGGACCAGCTTTATTTCATTTCGTCCATGTGGGATTCGGAGGCCGCCAAGGCCGTCCCCCTGGAGGTCTGGGCCAAGCAATACCGGCGTTGGAGCCGCGATTCCAGCGGCGGCCCCGAGTCCTTGGGGGCCGAGGTGCTGCTCCGGGAATGGCACTTCAACGACAGCAAAACCGAGATGACCCTGAGGAACCTGAGCTATACGGGCCATTTGCAGAAATGGCAGGATTTAAGGGATGCCGACAATTCGCCGGCCCAGGCCGCTTTCGCCAAGTACCGCATCGATGCGGGAAGCTGACCTACTTCAATCGGGAATTTATAATTCGAAGTGGGAACTAGGCACTTGGCGTCAGTCCGCGGTTGAGTTGACGTCGATTCCCCTCTCCCGCAAGGGGCGAGGGTTGTTGGAAACCTACGCCAAGTGCATCGTTCCGTTAGAAGTTAGGGGTTGGGGCTGTTTTTCATCCGTTTTCGGGTGAAAAACGCTGATCATTCCCACCCCCCCACTCCCAACTGCCATAAAGGTGCCGAGACACTGGTATAATTGTCCCCGAGGAGAACATGAGATGAAGCTGAGAGTATTGTTGGTCAATCCCCCCCGTGTGAATGGTCTGCCCGTCGTCCGGGAAGAGCGTTACGAACACCGGGACGTGGGTTCGGTTTATCCCCCCCTGTCCATCCTCCAGGGCGCCGCTTCCCTGCGCCAGGCCGGTTTCGACGTGAAGGTCCTGGACGCCAACGGTTTCGACTTGAGGCTGGAGCACGTGGGAAGGCTCTTGAGCGACTTCCAGCCGCACCTGGTGGTGGCCCGCATGGCCTTCGACTGCCAGGAAGAGGACCTGAAGGTCCTTCAGTTGGCCAAAGCCACCAACCCCTCCTGCGTGACCGTGATCCGCAACAAAATCATTTCCGAGGTCCCCTGGTTCCTGGAGGACGTGGTGAAGGGCCATCCCGAGATCGACCTTTATCTCATGGGTGAACTGGACGCCATCCTGCCCTCCCTGGCCAAGGAGCTGGAATCCCAATTGACACCCGGGGGCACCTTGCCCCCCAAGTCCACGGGCTGGTTCAAGGGCATCAACGGCCTCACTTATTACACCCAGAAGGAAGGCCTCCAAAAGACCCCCCCGCCCCTGCTGATGGACGTGGCGGTGGCGCCCTTCCCGGCCTATGACCTGCTCCCCTCCATCGCCCCCTACCACACGGGCGTGTTCCAGGACCACTTCGTGATGATCCAGACTTCCCGGGGTTGCCCCTTCGGCTGCACCTTCTGCGCCTATGCGCTCGAGAAATACCGCCCCCGCCCCCATCAGCATGTGGCGGAGGAATTGAAGTGGCTGCGTAATTCCTTCGGGGCCAAGAACGTTCTTTTCTTCGATGACCTCCTGGCGCTCAACTCCAAGCGCACGGCCGACCTGGCCGAG
>JAICXI010000167.1 GCA_025980505.1 bacterium
AAGCCGGTTTTCCATCCAATGGTTGTTCTGAATCCTTTCCAAGATACACTCATAGGATTCGGCATCAACGTAATAACCCTCAAGGTCAGGGGTCAACGCGGCATCAATATTCAAGTCCGCCCACAACCCCTTTAAAGGGACGGGCTTCAGCTTTAAGTCTATCTCCGCGATAAAGGTGGCGTCCAAAGGCAAGGTTTGAAGGTCAATCTCAAGCTTTGCCCGAAAAGCCTCAACTTTTTGGTGAATCTCCTGGTTGGAGAGGAACGGAATTTCACGGTTCATCAGGGGTATTGGCTTCCTTGATCTTCTCAATCAATTTCTTGATCTCGGCCTCCCCTATTTCCGCCCCCCTCACCGTCCTGAAAAAAGTAGGCAAAAGGGCCACCGCTTTTTCATCATTCATAATGTCTTTCGGGATTTCCCCCCGTGAAATACGGGCCTCATCCATGAATTGGTTCCATTCATCGGTCTTGGGTTTAAGCCCGAAATACTTGGCCCATTGGCCCAAAACCGCTTCGTCCTTGGGAGGAGGGTTCACGCCTCTTTCCACCTTGCTCCAGTTACTGGGATCAAGCTTGTTTTCCATGCAGAACTGCCGGAGCGTTTTTTTGTTTTTAATTCGAAGGCCATTGATGTAATCCCCGAAGCTCATGTTGCCCTCCCAAGTAATTGGTGTGGTTTTATTTTTACCACATGTGGTATTATACATACCACATTCGGGTTATTTCAAGTTTAGGAGATTTCGATGAGTAAAGGCGCTTGGATTTTCGTAGGGATTTTAGGAACTGCTGGGACCCTCTATTGCGGCTACAAATGGGCCAAAACGGCCGTTCAAAAGAAGGTTTTGGATAACGAAAACAATGTTTTAAGGGCCGAAAAAGACAATGCGGTTCAAGAGAGCCAATCCTTAAAACAACAAGTCAATACTGTTGCCCAAGAAAACCGGGAATTAAAAGGTCAAGTTGCGAAGCTGACCGCCCTTCCTGAACCGCCACCCCAAACAGCCTAATTGCTTGTCTAAACCCGCAAGAGGGATTCGGTGAGTTTTCCAGGTGGGATGATTTGGCGGCGAGTTTTTTTCGAGTTCATCGCACAAGGCCTGCGTTTGAACATCCTACCCGGCCCGGGCGGGCGTGGTGAACTTGGTGCAGATATCGCGTTCGCTGAGGGATTTTTTGTCCATAGGAAAAGACAGTAGACGGAAGGGTCCCAAGGCCCGGGATGGCGAAAAGGACGTTTTTTTACTGCTTCATGACCTCGACGTGAAGGGCGGCGGTGACTTCGGAGTGGAGTTTGATCTTCACGTCGTGGCCGCCGACCAGGCGGATGTGGTCGTCCATGAGGATATGCTTTTTATCAATGACGATCCCCTTTTGCTTCAAGGCTTCCGCGATCTCGGCCGAGGTGATGGAGCCGAACAACCGCCCCTCGTCCCCCGCCTTGTGGCGCAAGGTGATGGTGACGCCCTTGATCTTGGCCGCCAGGGCTTCCGCTTCCTCTTTCTCCTTGGCCTTGCGGCGCTCTTCCGCTTTTTTCCCCTCTTCATACTGTTTCATCGTGCCGCCGGTGGCCTCGATGGCCAGGCCGTTGGGAATGAGGAAATTGCGGGCGTAACCTTCCTTCACCTCCAGCAACTCGCCCTTTTTCCCGATTTTAGGAACGTCGTGTTTCAGCAGGACTTTCATTTGATTTCCTTTGGCTGGGACTCCAACACAAAAAACCGGATGGAAACATGTTCCGCGGTTTCGGCTCCGTGCCGCCGGGACGAAAAGTCTTCCGACGGAAAACCCAATCCGGCTTTCAGGGGGCCGGTTTCAGCGGCGGCATTTTCACCTTGCGGAAATTGATCCAAACATCCATCACGCCGACGGCGCTGAGGGTGAAAAAAACCTCCCGGTAATAAACCATGTAGCCCAGGAGGGTGGCGTAACTTAAAAGACGGAGAGCCGTCGACAACCGCCGCTTATAGAAGAAGTAGGAAAGGAGACTGAGCCCTTCCAGGGCGTAAAGCGCCAGGAAAAAAACCAGCAGGTTGTCGCCCACCACCTCCATCCACCGGTTTTCAAGGGGAAGGACCTTGAGGATGCCCCCCGCGATCAGGCCGAAAACCAGGTAGTCCGGCACCGCCCATTCCCGGAAAGGGATGGGCCTGGAAACGCGGGTGGTGATGCGGGAAAGGACGGAGGAAACCGCGTAAAAAGCCAGCAACCCGATCACAAGGCAGGAAAGGGCCGACCAGGCCGGGGAACACCACAGGAAATACTTCTCATACAGGTCCTTTTCCTGGTCGATCTGGTCCTGGGGAATCTTTTGCTCCAAGAGAGCCTGGGATTGCGCCTTCCACACCTGGTCAAAGGACTGCTGCATGGCGGCGGGCCAATCCTTTTGGTGGGCGGAAAGGTCCAGGAGAAACCCGCAAAGGAGGTACAAGGCCAACGCCGACGTTCCCACCGCCAGCACCGTGCGCGGTTTCAAGCCCCTTAAAAGCGCCCAAGCCACCGCCACACCGGCAATGCCGAACAAAACGGCGGTGGAAAGGAGGCCCCATATCAGTTCCATGGCCATGACCGCCCCCTGCCTGGCTTAATTGTTGGCGAAAGGCAAAAGGGCGATGTTCCGGGCCCGTTTGATGGCCTTGGTCAGTTCCCGCTGGTGGCTGGCGCAAGTTCCCGTCATGCGGCTGGGGACGATCTTGCCCCGCTCGCTCACGAAGGAACGGATGCGGTTGAAATCCTTGTAGTCGATGGCCACGACCTTCTCGGCGCAAAAGCGGCAGGATTTGCGGCGCGGGCGGCGGAAACGTCCTCCGCCTTCCCAACGGTTTTCACGGCCTTCACGGGGGGCCTGGTGTCCTTCCGTCCGGGGGGCGTCGCTTCGGGGGCCTTTGGATTCGGGTGCCTTTTCCATTTCAATCTCCTTGGTCATTTTATCGATGGCTGTCAGCGGTCGGCTGCCAGCAAGTGGTCATTTAAACTTAAAAGGGTATGTCTTCCTCGCTGCCGGAAGTGGCCGGGCTCGGGGCCGCGTTTTCTTCCTCCACGGGCATGCCTTCGCCCGTGCCGCCGCCCTTGCCGCGGCTCAAGAACTGGATGCGTTCGGCCACCACTTCGATGGTCGTGCGCTTTTGCTTGTCCTCGGTTTCCCAGGTCTTGCTTTGCAAGCGGCCTTCCACGAACAAGGGGTCGCCTTTTTTCAGGTATTCCCCCACCGATTCGGCTTGCTTCTGCCAAACCACCACGGTGATGAAACAGACGTCCTCTTTCTTTTCACCCGTCTTGGACTGGTAGACGCGGTTGATGGCCATCCGCAGGTTGGCCACCGGGGCTCCGCCCGCCGTATAACGCAGTTCGGGATCCTTGGTAAGGTTTCCCATCAGGAGCACCTTGTTGAAATTGGGCATGCTTGCCTCCGGTTTCTAGACCGTTAAGGGTTGGCCGGGGCCGAGGGGGCCGCGGGAGTTTCCGGGGCCTTGGGCGCCGGTGACGGCGAGGACGACGGCGAAGACGATGGGCGGTGGCTGGTCGGACGCGAGTGCGAGTGCGAGCCTTCCGGAGTCGAGGTCTTGACGCGGGGTGGCTTGACCTTGGCCTTCAAGTGGCTGATTTCGTCCCGCACCACGGAAAACTTGATGACTTTTTCCATGAGTCGCAGGTTGCGGGTGATTTCCGCCACGGTCTCGGGGCTGATGGAAAGGTGGAAAAAGATATAGTGGCCTTCCCGGTGTTTTTGCACCAGGTACGCCAGCCGGCGTTTTCCCCAGTCATCCTTCTTCAGCACCGTCCCCTTGGCATCCGCGACGATCTGTTCGATTTTCGAGGAAACAGCCGTCATTTCCTCAGTCGTGGAATTGGGGTCCAGGATGTAGATGACATCGTACTTTAAAAGATTCGACATTGACTTACCTCCCTTTGGATTCCCCATCGAGGATGGGGATAGTTCCCTTTCACAAACGAGGATCGGGAACAGGGTTCCGGCGAAGGGCCTTGGAAGGCCTTGGCGGGAACTTGCCCCGGAGCGAGCCCCGGGGGAGGTGAAGTATAGGCCCGGCGGGCTTTTCATTGCAACATGAAAAAGGCCGGGAAAAAGGCCGGTTTGGCCGCAAAGCCGCTTCCCCGTCCTGGATATTAACCCGCGGTCCAAGCCTCCCAATTAAACCGAAAGTTCCTCAATTCAAAATAAAAAAGGGCGGAAACCCTTTCCGCCCTTCCAGTCGAATATTCCGCCTTGGACGGCCCCCCCTTATTTTCCGCGCTCGAGCCTCAGGGTTTCCGGCACCGCATCGGCCACTTCCTTGGGACCCCAGAATTGGATGGGGCCCGGGCTCGCGTAATCGTCCTGTAACGCCCATTTCCCGCGTTGGGACGCGAAAGCCCGGAAGGGGTTTCCCTTCAGGTCCACCAGGGCCTTTTGAATGACCGGCTTTTCCTTCCCATGGCGCCGGTCCATGTTCATCATCATGGTCAGGGGAACGCCGCCGGCCTTCCATTGCGGGGCGGGCTTCAGCAGGTCCCGGGCCGAGGAAAGGTAGCCCGTCAACCCCGCCGCCACCAGGTAGGAAGCCGTGAAGCCCAGGACGTAACAATAATCGGCGTCGAAATTGGAAGGATCCGCGCAACGCCCTTCATAGCCGAAGAAATGTCCCTGTCCTGAAAATTTGCCCTCGTACTTCCCTTCCTTTTTCCAACGCCGGAGCTTCAGGTCCACGGCTTCAATCAGCAGTTTTTCGGTTTCGATCTTGGACACCTGCACGTTGCCGTGGGGGTCCCGGTCGGCCAAAAGCTGCGTCTGGATCGAGCGGGGCAGCGAGTTGAAGGCGCGCTTGGATTCGTCGCCGAGGCGTTGCCGCACGAAGCCGACCTTTTCGTCGGCGCCCTCCAGCTTTTCGAATTCCGGGTTGTGGGCCAGCAGCTCATTGAGCTCGCTGATGAGCTTTTTCATCTCCGGGATGAACTCCAGGAGCCCCTCGGGCACGACGGCCACGCCATAGTTCTTTTTTTGCGCCGACCGGTCGGCTACGACCCGGGCCGTTTCTTCGGTGATCTGGTCCAAGGTCATTCCGTTGGCGGCCACTTCCTCGGAAACAAGGCAAAGGTTGGGGTGGACCTTCAAGGCCACTTCCAGCGCGATATGGCTGGCGGAGCGGCCCATGACCTTGATGAAATGCCAGTATTTCTTGGCCGACAGGCAGTCCCGCCCCACGTTCCCCGCCAGTTCGGCATAAACCTTGGTGGCGGTGTCGAAGCCGA
>JAICXI010000151.1 GCA_025980505.1 bacterium
ACGGGGAAAGTGGCCACGCCGGCCGAAACCGTGATTTTCCCCAGGGGTTGGCTTTCGCTTTGATCGAAGGGGGTCTCCATGATCCTCTTGCGGATCCTTTCCGCCAGTTCGGTGGCCCGCTTGCGGCTCGTTTCAGGGAGGATCAACACCATCTCCTCTCCCCCGTAACGGGCCACGATGTCCACTTCCCGCGCTTCTTCCTTGAGGATGGCCGCGATCTTCTTGAGGACCTCGTTGCCGGCGGGGTGGCCGTTGGCGTCGTTGTAGGTCTTGAAATGGTCGATATCCAGGATCACCAGGGAAAGGAGGCGGTGGTACCTTTCGGCCCGCATCCGCTCTTCCTTCAGCCTTTCCAGGAAATAACCGAAATTATAAAGGCCCGTCAAACGGTCCGTAATGGCCATTTGGCGCGCCCGCTCGTAAAGCAATGCGTATTCGATGGCCAGCACGTCCTGCCCCCCGCCTTCCTCCCGCAAGCGCATGGCCCCCTCGAAGAAAACCAGCCCCAGACGGTTGAGCAGGATGGAAACCTGGCTGACCGTATGGTACCGGACCGAAACCTGGTGCTGGCCGTCGGGCCCCCGGTCGATGATTTCCTTGACGGCTTCCTTGATGGCGTCCCGCATGGAAAAAAGGAGGAACACCATGTCGTTGGAAGAAAGCTCGTGGTCGACTTGGAGGGACTTGAGGTGGTGGAGGATCTTTTCAAACTCCGAATCCACCACTTGCTCGACGCTTCCGGATTTTTCCACCACCGCGACCAAATCCGTCAGCAGTTCGCGGATTTTTCCGAAAACGCCCGCATCCTGGCTGAGGCTGTTGAGCCGTCCGGACAAATGACGGATGGAGGACTGCCAGCGGTCCTGGAGCACGTCGTCCCTATGGTTAAGCCATTGGCTCAGGTGATTTTGCATATTTTCCGATATTGTATTGAACATGGAGGGTGAAATGCTATGGAGAGTTGGGGCGGAAAACAAGGGATGGGACAACTGAAAGATAAAAACAACACTTTTGGCGGCCGGCGCCGCGTCAAACCGCCTTCCGCCGGGAGCGGGGAGGCCCCCCGGCTTTTCGGGCCGGTTCCTGAAAAGCCCGAAAGTGCCTGTCACTTTTGACTTTTTAATGTCCCTTGATGATTCTTCCGTAAAGTTCAAGGTATTTTCGGGCCGAAGCGTCCCAGGAGAAATCCTTTTTCATGGCCCGTTCGATCAACCCGCCCCACAACTTGGGCTGGTGGAAAGCTTCCACCGCGCGCTTGATGACGAAAAGAAGCTCGTCGCTGCGGTAATTTTCAAAGACAAACCCCGTCCCCTTCTTGCCGTCCGGCGAGAGGTTCTCCACCGTGTCCGCCAGGCCGCCGGTGGCGCGCACCAGGGGGATGGTACCGTATTTCATGGCGATCATCTGGCCCAGCCCGCAGGGTTCGAACCTTGAGGGCATCAGGAACATGTCGCTGCCGGCGTAAATCAACTTCGCCAGGCGGTTGTCGAACTTCAAGGCAACGGCCAGCTTGTCCGGGAAGCGGCTCTTCAGGCCCTCCAGGAGGGCGTGGTATTTGGGCTCTCCCGTCCCAAGGACCACGAACTGGACGTCCAGGCCGAGGAACTCCTCAATGATTTCGGCGATCAGGTCCAAGCCCTTTTGGTCGGTCAGCCGGGAAATGAGCCCGATCACGGGCCTGTCCGGATGGAACTGGAGGCCCTGCTCTTGCAGCAGCTTTTTCTTGGATGCGACTTTTTTCTCGTGGTTCTTGGCCGTGTACTGGGCCGGTATTTCCTTGTCCGTGGCCGGATTCCATTCGTCATAGTCGATGCCGTTGACGATGCCGTAAAGGTCGGTTGAACGGGCCTTCAAGACACCCTGCAAACCGTGGCCGAACTCGTCGGTTTGGATTTCCTGGGCGTACCTTTCCGAAACCGTGTTCAAGGCATCCGAATAAACCAAGCCCGCCTTCAGGAAATTGACTTGGTCGTAGAATTCAAGTTTCTCATGCCGGAACTCCTCCCAGCCGATGCCGGTCATGGGCAGGATGTATTTCGGGAAAAGACCCTGGTAGGCCATATTGTGGATGGTAAAGAGGCTCTTCATGGAGTCGAAGGGCGGTTGGGAGCGGTAAAGGGTCTTTAAATAGGCGGCCACCAGCCCGGTCTGCCAATCGTTCAAGTGGAGGACTTCCGGATACCAGTTGAGCGACTTCAACATTTCCAGGACCGCCCTGGAGAAGAAGGCGAACCGCTCGGCGTTGTCGTGATAATCGCCCTCGGGCGTCCCGTAAAAACCGCCCCGGTCGAAATAACGGTCGTTGCGGACGAAATAAACGGTCCCGTGGGTGTCGCCCAACCGGGTGGAAAGGATGTCGGTGCTCATTTCCCCCATGCCCATGGGGACGGCCATATCCTTGATTTCCAGCTTCAATTTGTACTTCTCGGGGGAGATGTTCTTGTACTTGGGCAAGACCACCGCCACTTCACAGCCCAGTTGCATCAAGGCGCGCGGAAGCGAACCCACCACGTCGGCCAATCCGCCGGTCTTGGCGAAAGGCACCACCTCGGAAGCCACGAAAAGGACTTTCCGCTTGGGGGCGGGCGTCTTGGCCCGGAGACCGGGCCGGACGGGTGCCTTGGCGGTTTTTTTAGCGCTGGTTTTGGGCATGGAGTTTCCTTCAAAACGGTTGTCGGGCACCCGGTTTCCCACTGGAACCGGAAGACCTTCCTCAAATGCGGGCATTATAGAATTGAAAAGGGGGGTGTCAAGAAAAGAGCCGGTAAAGACCCGGCGGGAAGGGGAAAATACCAATTTTGTTTAAGGTAAATCCCAGCGTTTCCCGAAATCGGCCGCCGTGAGCGTCTGCCTTGACTTGAGGGCCTCCTCCACCAGGTTGCGGATCATGACCGCGGTCTTCTGGCGGGACTTGAAGAACTTGAAGAAGTCGTAGCCGTCACCCCCCGAAGCCAGAAAATCGTTTGCCGCCACCCGGTACTTCCGGCGGTCCTGGAGGGGTTCGGCCCCCACCCATATCTGAAGGTCGCTTCCTACCTTCCTTATTTTCAAGCCGGATACCTGCAGAAAGGCGCTTTGTCCCTTTTGGGACAGGGACAACTGGAGGATTTTGCGTAGGGAGGAACCCGGCATATCGACCACCACTATGGAATCGTCGAAGGGGTAAAGCCCGTAAAGGGCCTGCCGGGTAAGGGGACCCTCTTTGAAGTCGCCCCGGAAGGACCCGTTGTTCAGGAGGGCCGTGTCCGCCTGGGCGGATTGCCGCATGGCGTCGGTGGCGATCTCGCCGATCCAGCTGTCCAGCGTCCCCGGGGGATTGCCCGCCACCGTGGCCAGGGTCTCCTCCAGGGGCTTGGACTTCAAGTGCTGCTTGTACTTCTCCAGGAGGGCCGTCATCCGGGGGTCCTCGGGCAGGTCCGCCGTGACGGGGATCAACTGGTACTTGTAATCCACGATGGAAAATTCGGCCTTCTTGGTCTTGGGGTCGCGGTGGCCCTGTACCGTCAGGTCCAGCCGGCCCAGGTAAAGCCCCCGCGAACCCGCCTGGACGATCAAGGGGCCGGCCAGGCTCCCGTCCGCCTTCTTGTCCACGATGGGTTCGGTCAAAAGGGTCTGGCTGTGGCCGCCGATGATCACATGGAGGAAGGGATTGTCCTTGGCGAACTTTTTATCCTCCTCCACCCCCAAGCGGCTGAGGGCGATGAAAAGGTCGACGTTTTTCCGAAGAATGGACTGGATCCCCTTGGCGGTGGCGCCGGCCGGCTGGAAGGAAAGCCCCCTCACGTTGTCCCTGCGGGTCATGGCGGGGGTATCGGGGTTGCTGAAGCCGATGATGCCCACGTTGATTCCGCCGGCATACCTCATGACATAAGGCCTCACGAAATTCTGGTGGTTGCCGGGCATCACCACGTTGACCGAGACGAAGGGAATGTCGAACCCCTTCCGGCTTTCGTATTCCAGGATGGCCTTTTTGCCGTAGTCCAGGTCGTGCTCGCCCAGCGCCACCGCGTCGTAACCCATCAAATGGTAGGCCGCGCAATCCACTTCGCCGCGGGTGAGTTCGGAGAAGGCCGTGCCCGACAGGATGTCGCCGCCGTCCACCACCAGGACGTTTTTGGCCCCCACTTCCTTGCGGATTTTTTCAATCAGGGCCATCCGGCGGGTGACGCCGCCCACGGGTTTGGAGAGATCGACGTTTTCCAGCGGGTCGATTTGTCCCAGGTGGTCGTTGGTGAAAAGAAGGGTCAGGGTGCCTTGCCGGGCCCAAGCGGCCCGGGCGGGCCAAAAGCAAACCATGAAAGCGGAGAGGAAAAGAAGGGCCGAACCGGAAACAGCGAGGTTAAGCGCGTGGAATTTTTTTCGTTGTCCGTCTAAATCCATCCGTGGGCATCCGTGGTGAAGCGGGAATCAGAATTCGCTGACAGCGTCTTGCTCGGTTTTCAGGATATGGAATAGTCCCGGCAGTTCCAGCAAATCGAATACTTTGTAGATGTCCGGGCTGACGTTGGCGATCTTGATGTCACCCCGGTTTTTGCGGACGTCCTTGATGATGCTCATCAGGACCCCGAACCCGGCGCTGGAAATATAAGTGAGCTTCTTCATGTTGAGGACGATCTTATATTGCTTTTTCTTGAACAGTTCCTGAAGGATGGCTTCAAACTCACCTACCGTATTGATGTCCAAAACACCTTCAATATCGACCACCGTCACCGCCGTATTGGACATGGCCGCTCGCGTGGCCAGCACCAGACGTTCCATCAAGGATCCTCCCTGGACCATTGTAGCAAAGCCACAACCCGCCAAAGCACCAAGCGCTTTTACACCAACCGGCTAAACGTTGACAAGGGGATCCGGAACGAGGGCTTCCGCGAACATCCGCGGATCATACGGCACCAGATCCTCCAGCCCTTCTCCCATACCTAGAAAACGGACCGGAAGCCCCAGCTGCTCGGACAAGGCCACCGCGATTCCGCCTTTCGCCGTCCCATCCAACTTGGTTAAAACGATCCCGGTGAGCTGCATTTCCCGGTGAAATTCACGGGCTTGGGTCAGGGCGTTTTGACCGCTGTTGGCGTCCAAGACCAGCCACTTCTCCAGCCTTACACCGGGGGCGGCTTTTTCCGCGACCCGAACTATTTTTTTCAGTTCTTCCATCAGGTTCTGCCGGTTATGGAGCCGGCCCGCCGTATCCACGACCAGGCAGTCCACACCTTGGGATAACCCCGATTTTAACGCGTCAAAAACCACCGCCGAGGACGCGGCGCCATGGGAGCCTCGGACGAGTTCTACTTTAGCACGAGAGGCCCATTCCGTCAGCTGTTCTTCTGCCGCGGCGCGGAAAGTGTCCCCCGCCGCCAGCAAAACCTTCCGCCCCTCGGAAGAGAAGCGGGATGCCAACTTTCCGGCGGTGGTGGTTTTTCCCGCCCCATTGACCCCCACCAGAAGGATGACGACCGGTCTGGCCGCCTCCCAGGGGGTATGGGCCCTCAGGAGCCTTTTTAAAACCGCTTCCCGCAGGTGTCGGGAAAGGGCAGTGGGGTGGCTTTCCTTTCCGCCCTTCAGGTTTTCCTGCACTTCCTGGACCAGGGCC
>JAICXI010000067.1 GCA_025980505.1 bacterium
CAAAAGGCGCTGGGGGAGGAGATGGAAAAGGCCTTCCGCCGCTTCGAAAGGGAAGGCGTGCCCGGCGCGCCGGCCCTGTGGGCCTGGGAAAAGGACCAGATGGCCCGGGACCTTGCGGCTGTGTTCGAGGATGTCCTGCGGGATGGGCAATGGACCCCACTGGATTTTGAAGTGCCCTTTGGCGACGGGAAGGGCAAGAACGATGTGGCCTTCGACGCCTTCCGCTTACAGGGACGCATGGACCGGGTGGATGTTTCCAAGGATGGGAGCCGCCTCAGGGTGGTGGATTACAAAAGTGGCAATTCCACCGGTGTCGCCAAGAACAGCGTCAAGGCCGGCACCAAACTGCAACTGCCCTTTTACCTTTGGGCCCTCCAGAATTTATTTCCCGAGAAGCAAGCCAAGGAAGCCCTTTACGACTACATCACCCGCAAGGGGGGATACCGGCAGGTTTCCTTCACGCCCGAGACCCCGGACCAAATCCGAAACATTCTCTCCCAAGTGCTTACCACCGTGGATGGAAGCGTGGAAAACGGGAGTTTCCCGGCCGTGGGGCGGGAATGCGAATATTGCGATTATCAGAAGCTTTGTGGGACGGGGATGAAGGCTCGGGGAGAACGAAAGCAAGACGATGAAAAAGCCAAAGAGTATTACCAACTAAAAGAAATGCCATGAATCATTTTCCTAAAAATTTCCGGACTTGCGAATGAAGAAGGATTAGAAAAATGAAAGGATAGGACTTTGGGTTTCAGTGGAAATCAACGGCATATTAGACTCAATCATTACAAAAGTTAGACGCTGGAAAAAAGGCTGGATACTTCTTTAAAAAGCGGTCAAATTCCATATATTTTCCGGAAAGAAGTTATCTGTCGTTGCGAGGAATGCCCCGCGAATAGCGGGGCGATTCTGACGAAGCAATCCCAATTGAAAATAGCAAGTTTTGCCCCAGGCAAAATCCACAACCTTAAACCACCCATGAACTTGGATTGCTTCGCCGCCTAATTCGCGGCTCGCAACGACAGATTAAAAACGCATGGAAAACGAACGTTTTTAAAAGCCTTTCAGACATTCATCAGGAGGGCCTGACTTTTTTCATTAATGGAAAATATTAAAAAACAATAAGAACAAGCAATTGAAATTCATCAAAAGGGGAAAGCGGCGCTTCTTTTCGCAGTTAAATTTTAAACAGTTGACGGCAGGTTACGGCGAACATCTTTTTAGCGCCCTCCTTTCGCGGGTCGCCGCCATCACCTTCACCGACAAGAGAAAGCTTGACGGTAATTTGAAAGTATATACCATAAGTATATACCCATTGGAGGTTCCAAATGGCTAAGGTTCTTTCGCTTAAAGTTAAGGCAGAAGTGTTTGAGGACGTGGAGACCATCACCAAACAACTTAAGATGCCCCGTAACGCCTACATCAACGACGCGTTGGATTTCTACAACGAATTCAACCGCCGGAAGGCCTTGCGGAAAAAACTGCACCGTGAGTCGCTGTTGACCCGCAAGGGTTCCATGGAGGCGCTGTCGGAACTGGAACAACTCGAAGACAATCTTCCGGAATGAGAATCAGGAAATTCAACATTTACCTCGCCGATCTGAACCCCCGCTTCGGTACGGAGCCGGGGAAGACCCGGCCCGTCGTGGTCATTCAAACCAACCTGTTGAACGATGCGCAACACCCGAGCACCATTGTCTGTCCCATCACGACTAAACCCGTTTCGGGCGCCGATGTTTTGAGGGTTCACCTTTCGAAGAGGGGAGTGAACCTACATAAGGATTCCGACATCCTGGTAGACCAGATAAGGGCCATTGATAACCGGCGAATCATCCGACTTATCGGAGAATTAACCCCCCGCCATAAACAAGCACTGGCTGACAACCTAAAGATCCTTTTGTTTGAATGATGGAGGCTGGATGATCTCCGACGAAGAGGCGCGGCAACGAATCCGCAGGGAACTGGACGTTTCCTTCGCGGTGGACGCGGGAGCGGGCACGGGCAAGACCACGCTCCTCATCGACCGGCTGGCGGGCGTTCTGTTGGAAAAACACATCCCCCTTTCCCGGGTCGCCGCCATCACCTTCACCGACAAGGCGGCGGGGGAATTGATCGAGCGGCTGCGCATCAAACTCGAGAAAGCTTTCGACGATCCGACTATTGACCCCCAACTGATCCGAAAAGCCTTGCAGGATTTGGAGCAGGCCTCGGTTTCCACCATCCATTCTTTTTGCTCCTCCATCCTGCGCGAATACCCGGTCGAGGCCGGGGTGGACCCCCGTTTCGCGGTCCTCGACCAGGTGCAGGCGGACACCCTGGAAATCCAGGCCTGGGAAGGGTGGTTGAAGAAGTCCTTGGACCAGGAAGTCGAGGCCCTTTCCCGCTTCTTGAAGCTCGGGGGGACCTTCAACCAGGTGGAAAGCCTGAAGGACAACCTGCTCAAGAACCGTTCCCTTTTAACCCGGCCCCAGGCCGCCCCCATGCCGGAACCCCAATCCCTGGTCCGTGAAATAGCGGCTTTTTGCGGGAAGATTCCTGGTTTCCTGAAGCAATGCAAGGACGACCAGGACCCGATGGTTGAAAACCTTTCCGGCTTCTTCAGGGCCTGGGGCTCTTTCGCGGACAAGACCGATCCCGTCATTCTGGCCAACCTGGAAATTCCTTCCGCCAGGGCGGGCGCCGAGGCCCGGTGGGGAAAGGGCGTGCTCAAGCCCCTCAAGGAAGAAGTGAAAAAACTTTCGGAAATCCACGGGGAATTCGCGGGCCAGGTGAAGAACTCGGCCTTGATCGCCGTGGTGAACTGGCTTTGGGATTACCTGGGGGAATACCAGGCCGCCAAGACCCGCCAGGGGTTCCTGGATTTTGACGACCTGCTTTCCAAGGCCCGCGACCTGGTGAAGCACCTGCCGCCGGTGCGGGAAGAACTGAAAAAGCGTTATGACCGGGTTTTCGTGGACGAGTTCCAGGACACGGACCCCTTGCAGGTGGAAATCGCATTCTTCCTTTCAGAGAAGAAGAACGGCGCGGCCGCCCAATGGCAAGACGTGAAGCTGGAACCCGGAAAGTTATTTATTGTTGGCGACCCCCAACAAAGCATCTACCGCTTCCGGCGGGCGGACGTGGAGATTTACCTGGAGGCCAAGGAAAGGCTGGCGGCTTCGGGCGGACGGGTCGAAAAGCTCACCGAAAACTTCCGCACCCTTGAGCCCATCGTGGAATGGGTGAACGGGGTTTTTGAAAATCTTTTGGGTGTACCGCCCTCCCCCTCGAGGGGAGAGGGCGGGGTGAGGGTGAAGGCCGGAGCTAACGACACCCCTCACCCGGGCTTCGCCCACCCTCTCCCTCAAGGGGCGAGGGGAATTGAATACACCCGCCAGACGGCCCACCGGCCCCCGGCAAAGGGAAGGGTGTCCCCCTTGATGGCCCTGGAGATGGCCGAATTGCCGGAGGATTCCAAGGCCGGGGATTTCCGCAAACTGGAAGCCGAGACGGTCGCCTCCTTCATCGCCCAACTATTGGTGGAACAACCCCTGATTTCGGACCCCAAGACCAAAACCGAAAGGCCGCTCAAAGCGGGGGACATCGCGATCCTCTTCCGCGACCTCTCCAACACCGAGGAAGTCTACGAGGACGCCCTTCGGAGCCGCAAAGTGCCCTTTTCGGTGGTGGGCGGGAAGAAGTTCTACAACCGGCCCGAGATCGTGGCCCTCGAGACCCTCTTGTCCGCCCTGGAATCGCCCGCGGACGAGGCGGGACTGGTGGCCCTGCTTCGCACCGCGCTCTTCGGCTTCAGCGACGAAGACTTGTTCCTCTACCGGGACGAAGGTGGAATTTTTAATTTTTCAGCAATGCAGCAACATCAAGGTACCCCTCACCCTGACCCTTTCCCTCAAGGGGCGAGGGAAATTTTCTCACCTTCTCCCTTGGGGGGAGAAGGCCGGGATGAGGGTGGTAGTTCCTCAACTAGGACAAAAGTTGAGGAAAAAATGTCAGTGGCTTTTACTCGACTGCGCGAATGGCGGGAGGCCATCCGCGACCTGTCTCCCTCCGAAGCGCTCTTGAAACTTTACACCCTGACCAACCTTTTGGCCGTGACCGCGTCCCAAACCCACGGCACCCAGCGCGTGGCCAACCTCTTGAAGGTCGTGGACCAATGCCGGGACCTGGAGGCCTCCCAAAACTTCACCTACCGGGCCTTCGTGAAATGGCTCTCCCGCCAAAGGGAGGAGGATTCCATGGAGGGCGAGGCCCCGGGGCCGGAGGAAACCGGGAACTCGGTGACGCTCATGACCCTGCACAAGGCCAAGGGGCTGGAGTTCCCGGTGGTGATCCTTTCTTCCGCGGGCAAGGACGCCGAAAAACCCAAGCCCTCCAGCTTCATCGTGAACCGCTCCAAGGGCACGGCGGCTTTCAAGGTGGGGGACGCCAAGAACGGGTATTGGACCGCCGCTTTTCCCACTGCCCAGGAAGAGGAGAAAAAACACGAGACCGCGGAGACCCTGC
Organism: bacterium; assembly: GCA_025980505.1. Taxonomy (GTDB): domain Bacteria; phylum Oederibacteriota; class Muellerivitia; order Muellerivitales; family Muellerivitaceae; genus JAICXI01. The sequence goes on from JAICXI010000067.1 coordinate 4,501, forward strand.
GCCTGCTTTACGTGGGGTGCACCCGGGCCCAGGAGAGCCTGGTCATCCCCCGTTTCACCCAGGAGAAGGCCCCGGCTTTCCTTAGGCCCCTCTGGGAAAGGCTGGATTCGGCGGGAGTGAGGGCCGTGAAGGTCACCCTGGAAAAAGGCGGGGAAGTCTCACCCCTGGTCTTGGACCTGGACAAGAACAAGCAAAAGGAAGGCCCGGTTGAAGAGAGGGCCGGGGAGTTGGACCGGTTATGGGAGGAAAAACAGAACCGCATCAAGGCTCGAACCGCGGCCCCTGCCCTGAAATCCGTAACCTCGGTTGTCCATTCCGAAGACGATAAGTCCGTCCGGGAAGGGTGGAACCTTTCGGGCGGGCCTGAAGAAGAACCTCTCTCTCCCGCGCAGGAAGAGGCAAAGTCGTTCGGCGTGCTTACCCACAAGCTTTTGGAAAAGGGCTGGGATTGGGAAAAGCCCTTGCTCGAAAAAGCCGCCCTGGCTTGGGCGCTGGAGGCGAACCTTTCGGAAGACCAGGCCAAGGAAGCTGCCGGGTTGGCCGCCCAAGCCCAGGGCCAGGAAATCCTCCAGCGGGCCGGGAAATCGCCACATGTCTTCCGGGAACTGCCCCTGGCCGGTAAAACTTCCAGCGGGGAATTCCTGAACGCGGTCATCGACCTGGCCTTCCTGGAGGACGGCGAGTGGGTGGTGGTGGATTACAAGACGGACCGGGATACCCAAAAGGACCTGGGAAAATACCGGCAACAGCTGGGTTATTACGAAGAACTTTTGGAACGCTTCACGGGCCGCAAGGTCAAGGCAACCTACCTTTATTTCCTGCGGAACGGCCATTTGGAAAAGGTAAAATAAGCCATGCCGCATTCCCCCGAACATTTGACCCATCCCCGGCCGTTCCAATCCCCGTCCCACACCGGCCGCTCCCGCCAGCGGCGGATACTTTGGGCCATCGCCATCACCGGTTCCATCCTCGTGCTGGAAGCCGTGGGCGGAATGGTTTCGGGCTCACTGGCCCTCCTTTCCGACGCCGGCCACATGTTGACCGACCTGGCCGCGCTTCTCATCGCCCTGACCGCCATGGTCATGGCCGGAAGGCCCGCCAGCGGGCGGCACACCTATGGGTTCGCGCGCCTGGAAGTCCTGGCGGCCCTGGGCAACGCGGCGACCTTTTTCCTGATGGTGGCGGCGGTGGCCTGGGAAGCGGCGAAGCGGCTTTCCCATCCCTCCCTTCCCGAGTGGAAGACCATGGGGCTCATCGCCGCCATCGGGCTCTCAGCCAACGCCCTTTCGGCTTGGTTCCTGCACGGCGCCGAAGAAAAGGACCTCAACATGAAAAGCGCGTGGATCCACGTCATGGGAGACCTGGCGTCCTCGGTGGGGGTCCTGGTGGGAGTGGCGGTGATCGCCCGGACGGGCTGGACCTGGGTGGACCCGGCTTTAAGCCTGGGGATCGCCTGTTTGATCGCTTGGAGCGCCTTCCATCTTTTTTGGAAGGCCCTGCATATCCTCTTGGAATCAGCGCCCCGGGGACTGACGCCGGATAAGATCGCTTCCTTTTTGACTTCCGAAATTCCCGGGATCAAGGAAGTGCACCACGTCCACCTCTGGGAAGTGGGATCGGGGGAGATCCAATTGACCGCCCATCTGGTGGTGGAGGACCAGCTTTTAAGTGAAAGCCTGCCCCTTCTGCAAAGATCCTCGGAAGCCCTGGAGAAGAAGTTCCGGATCCGCCACAGCACTTTTCAAATGGAGCTCCCGGTCCGTGTCCACTTACAGGGTCCCCGGAACCCGGCCTGACCCCTTCCCGCCGTCATCTTAATTTCCTTGCGGGTTCCCGGCGGATTTTCCCAGCCCTTCCAGGGCCTTCAGGTTTTCGGCGGCGGGCGTGAGGTTCAGCGGCGAATGGACGGCCTTTTCAAAGGCCTTTCGCGCTCCCGCATAGTCCTTTTGCAGGACCAAAAAGGTCCCCCATTCATTGTAGAAGACCGCCGTGGGATAGCCCGACCTTAATTCCTCCCGCACGGCGTTGAGGGCCGCCGGGTAATGGACGCGCCTATCCCGGTCCCCGTACAGGTTCTCCCACCGGTGGAAGCGGTAAACCGCGTCCCAATAGATCGATTCCAGGAGGGGATCACCCTTGAAGGAGGAATGAATCCCGGATAAGGCTTGGAAGTTTTCCGCCCGGTCCGCATTCTCCGGCAGGTTGGCCACCGCCCAATTGATCTTCCGGAAGACCCTGTCGGCTTGTCGCCAAGCCTCCAATGTATTGCGGCGGGACTTGTCCATGGGAATAACGCCCAGCATCAAGTCCGTATCCTGGAAGCCGGGATGGTCCGGGTCAAAAAGATCAAACCATTTGCCGTCAGGGAACCTTTTCTTCAAAAAAGGCCTGTAATGGACGTCCACCACCACCGCCATCCACTGAACTGGACCGGGGGAAAGGGAGGGGTTGACGGTCGCGTTGAAGGCGTAAGTGGCCACCGCCAGGGTTTGATCCGTTTCATGGGGTCTCACTTCAAACAGCAAGACCCCCGGCCCCGATTGCCGGGCGGTTTGTTCCAACAGCGGGAAAGCCGCGGCCATTTGGAGGGAGGAGGGACGATTGGAACCGGCGCCATCGGGGCGATAGGTCAGACCAAGGTGGCGCAGGTCCAGGAAGGCCGAGAAGACCAGAAACAAGGCCAGGGTCCAAGGCCGGGCCCGCTTGGGAAGGGAAAGGAGCGCCGACTGGGCGCCCAAGGCCGTCACCCCCAGCAAGAGGGGAAGGACCTGGGTGTTCCGGAACAAATCGAAATTCCGGGTCGCCAGTCCGGGCAACAGGAGGAGGAAGAAGGCCGCCGCCAGCCAGGGGGACCACGGCTGCCGGCGGAAACGCCAACATTCCAGGACGCCCAGGAAAAAACAGGCGCCTTCCAAGGGGTTCAGGACGCCGCCCCAGACCGGGCCATAGGAGTTTTGGAGGTCGCAGCCCCAGAAAAGGGAAGTGATGTTGGAGGCCGCGTCCATGAACCGGCGCCAGCCGCTTTCTTCGCTGCCCCAAACCCAAAGCTGTTGGATATGGACGCCGTTTCCCCAATGGATCGAAACCCACGCGAACAATAGGGCTGAAAGGAGCACCGGGATCAAAAATAAAAAGAAGCCCCCATCCGCCGGTTTTTTTCTTCGGTGGAA
>JAICXI010000436.1 GCA_025980505.1 bacterium
CACCCCCACCCCCACCCCCGCCGTGGTGGTGGTCCTGGGCAAGCAAGCTTCGGTCTCGACGGCCCAATCGGGGGACACGGTGGTTTACCGGCTGGAGGTCAACGTGACCGGCAATAACGCGCCCAACGTGGTGGTGACGGACACGCTGCCGGCCAACATGACCTTCTTGGGGTTCGGGCCTGTTTTGGTGGGGTCGGCCGTGACGGCCTTGAATGGGGCGGCCACGGTGCTGGCTTGGACCCTTCCCTCGCCGTTGCCGCAGGGGGACTACCAAATGACCTACCAGATGACCTTGAACAACTTCGTGGCGGGTGGCGTCACGATCGCCAATTGCGCCAGCCTGTGGTTCCCCTTGCAGGCGGGACCCCAGACCCGCTGCGCCGACCTGACGGTGACGGGGCAGTACACGGTGAAGATCGGGGTTTATAACGAGGCCGGGGAACTGGTGCAAGAGATACTGGCGGAACAGCTTTCCCAACCCCTGGAAAACATCGCCTTGGAGTCCAGCAACGCCATTACGGCCTTGAATGGCACCGGCGCGGCCGTCACGGTTTATTACGGGAACACTCCGATTGCGGTTTGGAACGGAAACAGCTCCAATGGAAACCCGGTTTCCAACGGCGTTTACTACGTCAAGGTGGACAACATTGACACCATGGGAGTGGACCGCAGCGCCACCCAACTGGTGACGGTCAGCCGAACCCTGTACCAGACGTCGGTCCTGATCTATAACGAAGCCGGAGAAGTGGTGCGGCACCTTTACGCCTATACCTCCGACCCCGGACCCTCCTCGGTGAGCGGCGTCCAAATATCCTCCTCCATCATCCAGCCTTCAAACGCCACCCCCTCGCCGGGGAGTCCGAGCCAACTGGCCATCGTCTTAAGCAACGGCACCAGCCTGGTATGGGATGGGAAGACCGACAGCGGAAGTTTCGTGCAAAGCGGGCAGTACATCATCGAGGTCGACTCCCAGAACGGACAAGGCGGCGATACCGTCATCACCCGGCAGGTGGCCGTGGAAGACACCCGCACGCGGACGGGAGTGGGGACGGTGACGGCCCGGCCCAACCAATTGCTGCGGGGGGCCGGGGGAACCTGGCTTAAGACCGATTCGTCCCAGAGCCTGACGCTGGGGGTTTCGCTTTACACCTTGGCGGGGGAACGGGTGAAGACGGTCCAGGGAGCTTCCGGCGCGGGACAGGTTTGGCTGGACGCCTCGGGCCTGGCCAGCGGCCTTTACCTGGCGTCGGTGGAGGAAAAGGACGCCACCGGCGGTGTCCTCAGCCGGCAGATCGTGAAAGTGATGATCCTGCATTAAGGCCGTCCTCGGGCCGCCCTTCCTCGAAATACTTTCTCAACTAAGAGCCCCTGACAAAACCCAAGAATTCACCACCGAGGCACAGAGACGCAGCCAAAAAACAGTGGATTCAAGGCTTTTTGTTTAACTGTGCCTCCGTGTCCCTAGGGTAAGGGAGGTCTTGTTAGAAGCCCTCAATGAAAACCGCGACACAAGAGGAGCCGGTTCGACCGGTTTAACGGCCTTTACCCGGCGGGACTGGGTGTTGGCGCAGGTACTGCAGGGCCTGTGCGGCCTGGGTATAGCGGGGATTCAAGGTAAGGGCCTGCGCCAGCGAAGCTTCGGCCGATTGCGCGTCGCCCGACCGGTAAGCCATGATCCCCTCCAGGAAAAAGGCCTCGGCGTTTTGGGGGTCGGTTTGAAGGGCCTTTTGGGCCCATTCCATCCCCCGGCGGTCGTCTCCCAGCCCGTAAAAAACCCTGCCGATCGCCAGGGGGTATTGGGCGTTGTCCTTGTCCCAAAGCCCCGCCCAGACGAAGTGGGAAAGACCCTTTTGGTAAAGATCCCTGATCCGCGCCTCGTCCTTTCCGCGGTTTCCCGGCGAAGAGGCCAGGGCCGTGGCGCGGGAGACCTCTTCCACACCCATCCAAGAGCGGGCCATGGCGTAATCCTTCAGGAAATAATCCCAACTGCGTTCATCCAGGGAACGGTCGTCCCCGGCGTAATGGCGCAGGCGCATCCGGGTCCAGGCCTTTTCCGCTAGGGCCTCATCCCAAGGGGCCTTGGGGCCGGCCGAGCCCCACAAGGCCAGTCCGTAAGGCGTGAGGGACAGGCCTGAAAAACCGTCCGGGGAGGGGTCGGGGTAAGTGAAGGCGAAGGGCCGGCCGGGATTGTTTTCCACCATCCAGAGGAAAAGCCGGCCGCGGATATATTCCTTTCCCGGGTCATGGAGGGGGAAG
>JAICXI010000111.1 GCA_025980505.1 bacterium
AGCGCCAACGCTTCGCTTTCCTTCGACTTGTGGGACTTCCGGTCCCTTCACAACCAGGCCAACAGCGCCACCGCCCTTTCCCGGTCCCAGGAACAAAATTACGAGTCCGCCCGGCGCCAACTTCTTTTGGCCCTGCGGATGGATTATTTCCAGTCCCAGATCAACTTGGAACAAGTGCGGCTTTTGGGGGACTCCCTGAAGGTGGCCCAGGCCCAATACGCGGACATCGGGCACCAGGCCCGGTTCGGCACCGCCAGCCGCATGGACCTGCTTTCTTCCCACCAGGAAGTCATCGGCTACGAGCGTTCCTTCAGCCAAGCCCAGGCCGCCCTGGCCGCCTCCTTGAGGGATCTTTTCGACCTGGCCGGCGAGCCGGAACCGGCGGACATGACGGTGCCCCTGGACGCCCGGATGGAGGGTAATCTTCCGGCGGGTATGGACGCCCCCACGGTGTGGCTGACCATGGACCCGGAAGACGCCTCCTTGAAAAGCCTCCAGGCCGAATCCCAGGTGCCGCCGGATGAATCCTTGCCCCAACTCAAGACCTACGCCTACCTGGCCGACTCAGCCCGCTTCGCGGCGGACTCGGTGGCTTCCCAGATGCTGCCTAAGATCACCCTTACAGCCCAGGCGGGGTATCAAAACCCCGTGGGTCCCATCCATACCACGATCCAACAGAACACCCTTTCGGTTGCCGCGAGCATGCCGATCTTCGACTGGGGCCAGATCCTGGACGATTCCGATTCCAAACGCAAGCAATCCCAAGCCTACCTGAGGAATCTGGACCAGGCCCGGAGTGACCTGTGGCGGGACTGGGGAAAGGCAAGGGACGTCTTGCGGTCCCTCCACTACCAGCACGATCTCAATGAAACCGCGGTGTCCGAAACCCAGGAACTGGCCCACCTGACCTATGGGGCCTACCGGGCCGGGACGGCGCGGTTCCTGGAAGTGCAGACGGCCAATTTCCAGGCCCTGAACGCCAAGGTCCAGGCCGTGGCCAACGACGTTCAGATGCTGATGCAGTTATCCGTCCTTTCATCGCTTTCGGGAGAGAAGTAACCAAGCAGCCGTCGGCTTTCAGCTGTCGGCGGTCAGTTAAAACTACCCAGTAGTTCCTGGCAGCCGATAGCTGACAGCCGACCGCTGGTTTTCAAGGAGATGACCATGAAAAAAAGACTGAGGATCATCCTGCCGTTGGCTGCCCTCGTGATCGGATTGCTTCTTTGGGAGGTCCTGAAGGGGGGGAACTTCACCTATGCCGGAACGGTGGAAGCCACGGAAGTGGACGTGCCGGCCCAGGTTTCCTCCACCATTGCCTCCCTTGCGGTGGCCGAGGGCCAGGCGGTCACCCAGGGCCAACTGCTGGTGACGCTGGACGGGAACGATTACAAGCTGGCCCAAAGCCAGGCCGACGACGATTACAACCGCGGGGCGATGCTGTTTCGAAGTGGGTCCATGCCCAAGGAAACCTTCAACCACCTCCAGTCCCAAAAGCAATTGGCGGACCTGCGGGTGCAATGGTGCTCCATCACCTCGCCCTTGAACGGCACGGTCCTGACCAAGTACCACGAGCCGGGCGAATGGTTGAACCCGGGCACCAAGGTCTTCACCTTGGCCGACTTGAGCCAGGTCTGGTGCCTGATCTACATCCCCGAACCCATGCTGACGCGGGTGTCCTACGGCCAGAAACTGAAGGCCGTCCTGCCGGAACTTCCGGACAAGGGTTTCGAGGGGACCGTCACCCACATCAACGACCAGGCCGAGTTCACGCCCAAGAACGTGCAAACCCAGAAGGAACGCACCAACCTCGTCTACGCCGTCAAAGTGACCTTTCCCAACCCGGAGGGGCTCTTGAAGCCCGGCATGACGCTCGAGGTCCAGTTGCCGACGAAATAAAAGGAGGCATCCGACACGAAGCCACAAAGAGCCAAAGTAAGCCGAAAACAAAATGGAGTTTTGAACCGGGAAAAAATGAAAATCTTTTTCACTTTCCTTTCTTCGTGGCTTCCCGTCTTCGTGTGGGATGCTGGTTTTAGGAGCGGCCGGTAATGAAAATATCGATCCGGGTTGAAAACATCGTCAAGGACATGGGCCCCAGTCACGCCATCCAAGGCGTGAGCCTCTCCCTGGAGCCGGGCCTGTTGCACGGTTTGATCGGCCCGGAGGGGTCGGGCAAGACCACGCTTTTACGCCATTTGATCGGCCTCCTCAAGCCCAACCACGGCCGGGTGGTCTATCTGCAGGACGGAAAACCCGTGCCCTTCGAGACCGTCCGGCCCCGCATGGCCTATATGCCGCAATTGCAGAGCCTTTATGCGGACCTTTCCATTGGGGAGCACCTGGATTTTTTCCGGGAACTCTACCAGATCCCGCCCCGCGCCTACCTGCAGCGGCGCAAGGAACTCCTGGCCGTCACCCGCCTGGGCCCCTTCGTCAACCGCCCGGCGGGCCATCTTTCGGGCGGCATGTACAAGAAACTGGGCCTCATGTGCGCGCTTTTGCAGTCGCCCAACCTGGTCCTGTTGGATGAGCCCACGACGGGAGTGGACCCCATCAGCCGGAGGGAATTCTGGGAGATGCTTTATCGCCTCAGGGGGGAAGGCATCCTTGTCGTCATCACGACCGCCTATATGGACGAGGCCGAACGGTGCGACCGAGTGCACGTGATGGAAAGGGGCCGGCTCCTGGCCACGGGCGAACCCAAGGCCATCCTCAAAGGGGAAAGGGTGGAGAGCTTCGAGAAATTGTTCCTCAAATACGACGCCCGGACGGCGAAAAAATGAGAAACACATATCCACCAAGGAGGCACAGGGACACAGCCAAGAAAAAGAAAAAATTTGTATTTCTTAATTGTCGTAACCTTGCCTCTGTGTCCCTGTGGTGAAAGGGGGTTCGATGGCTTATTCGGTGGAAGTGAAAAACCTGACGGTGAAGTTCGGGGAATTCACGGCGGTGGACCAGGTCTCTTTCAATGTCCACGCGGGGGAAATCTTCGGCTTCCTGGGCGCCAACGGGGCGGGCAAGACCACCACCATCCGCGTGCTGTGTGGCCTCCTGACCCCGACCTCGGGGAATGTGCGGGTGGCGGGTTTGGATCCCGCGGAGGGGTTGGAAGCGGTTAAGTCCCGGGTGGGTTACATGTCCCAGAAATTCACCCTGTACACGGACATGACGGTGGATGAGAACCTGGACTTCGCGGCCGCCCTCCACAAGATCCCCAAGGAGCTTTACCGCCGCCGCCGCAAGGAAGGGATGGACATCATCGCCTTCAAGGAAAAGACCGGCCGGCTGGTGCGGGAACTTTCCGGCGGTACCAAGCAGGAAGTTTCCCTGGTGGCGTCCTTGCTGCACGACCCCGACATCCTGTTCCTGGACGAACCCACGGCGGGGGTCTCGCCCGTTTCCCGCGCCCGGTTCTGGTCCATCATCCGGGCCTTGTCCCAAAGGGACAAGACGGTCTTCGTCACCACCCATTACATGGACGAGGCCGAGTATTGCGGCCGCATCGCGCTCATGCGGGACGGGCGCATCGTTGCCCTGGACAGTCCCGCGAGCCTGAAAAAGAGCACCTTTCCCGAATCCCTCTTCGAGCTAACGGCCAGGTCCCAGGGGGACAAGCGATGGCTGGAGGCCCTCCGAAAAAGCAAGGCCGTACTTTCCCTGAAACCCTACGGCATGAGGTACCACGCCGTCATTTCGGACGTGGGAGCCTGGAGGCGTCTGGTCCGGAATGGAGCGGATGATTTCGAGGTCCGGTCCATCCAACCTTCCCTGGAGGACGTGTTTATCCGCGTGGTGGAGGAGAAAAAATAACGAATGGCTAGGAATGAGGAGCGGGGAGTTGGAGGCGAACAACGACTGGAAATCGTTGGCCTCAAGAGTTGGTGGCGCACGAGAGGGGAACGATGCCCATCAAGCCGTGAAGCGAAAACTTTTAATCCTTAACTTCCAATTCCCCGCTCCGAACTTAACGGAGCGTTCCGGCGGCACCAAGTAATAAAACTGTTTTGGAGTTGAAAATGAAAGATTCGGTGAATCTCAAGCGCGCCTATTCCATCGCTTATAAGGAAGTGCGCCATATCGTGCGGGATCCCTTCACCCTGGGACTGGCCCTGGGGCTTCCGCTGTTTATGGTGCTTTTTTTCGGGCTGGCCATGGACTTCAACGTGCACGACATCCATTTGACCGCCTATGACTGCGACCACAGCCGATCCTCCCGGCAACTGCCGGAGGCCTTCGAGAGCTCGGGTTACTTCCGGGTGCGGCAGGAACCTCTGGCAGGGGATCCCGCCGCGGTCCTGAATTCCAACCAAGCCAAGGCCGTGCTGGTGATCCCGCCCCGATTCGGCCGCTACGTGGTTTCCCGGCAGGATTCGCCGGTCCAGGTCCTGATCGACGGCACGGACAATTCCACGGCGGGGGTCATCGGCGGTTATATGAACGGCATCCAATCGGCGGCCAACGGGAGGTTGGCCAACGCCGCCGCAAGCCCCCTAGCGGTGCTCAAAACCCGTTACCTCTTCAACCCCGAATTGAACAGCCGGTGGTTCACCGTGCCGGGGCTTTCGGCGGTGGTCCTGGCCATCATTTCCATTCTCCTGACGTCCATGACCGTGGCCCGGGAGTGGGAGAACGGCTCCATGGAACTGCTCCTTTCCACGCCCGTGCATCCGGTGGAAATCATCCTGGGCAAGCTGGCCCCCTACGTGGTCCTGGGCCTTTCCGCCCAGGCCTTGATTTATTTCCTGGCCCGCCTTTATTTCGGCATACCCTTCCTGGGCAGCCACCTGCTTTTCATCGTGGGGACCTTCCTGTTCGTTTCTTCCTACATGGCCCTGGGGCTCCTGGTTTCGGTGGCGACCCGGCAGCAGATCTTGGCCATGCAGTTTTCCATGATGATCGGCATGCTCCCCAACATCCTCCTGTCCGGCTTCATTTTCCCCATCGAGAACATGCCTCGGTTTTTCCAGATCCTGACCATGTTTTTCCCGGCCCGCTGGTTCGTGCAGGTCATCCGGGGCGTTTTTTTAAGGGGATCGGACTTGTCCCAACTGGCGGTGCCCCTTTTAGCCATGATGGCCATGGCTTTGCTCTTCGTGACGGCCGCGGTAAGGCGGTTCAAGAGGGATGTGGAGCCATGAGAAAGGGAGACCTTGGCGTTCAGCCGTCGGCCCATGGCTGTTTGGGGATAGCTTATTCCCTGGCTGAAAGCCGACCGCTAGCCGCCGGCCGCCGGAGGCAAAGATGAAACTCAACCCGACCGTTATGGGCTTTTTCCGAAAGGAACTGGTGCAGACCCTTCGCGATCCCCGCATGCGAATCATGTTGTTCGTCATGCCCGTCATCCAGATGACTCTTTTTGGGATCGCCATCTCCACCGAGACCCGCAACATCAAATTGGCGGCCGTCTACGAGCCCAACGATTTTCTCATGGGACGGGTGGCGCAAAGGTGCTATAGCTCCCAATGGTTCGTCCCGGCCAAGGGACTGACGGGCAACGACCCCTTCCAATGGATCCAATCCGGCAAAGCCGATGCGGTACTGGTGGCCCCGGAAAAGGGCCTGACCCGAGGGGTGGGCAGGGGGGGAGCTTCCCTCCAGCTCTTGATCGACTCCAGCAATATTACCAAGGGCCAGGCTATTGAGAACTATACCCGGGCCATCCTGAACCAGGTGATGGGCGAAGCCTTCCCCGGCCGGAACCCCAACCCGCCGGTGCGGTTCGTGGCGCGCTACCTTTACAACCCGGAGATGAAAACGGCGGTGTTCATGGTGCCCAGCGTTTTGTGCATGATCCTTTTGATGGTCACCCTCATCCTGACTTCCTCCTCCATGGCCCGCGAGAAGGAATCGGGGACCCTGGAAACCCTGTTGTCCTCGCCCGCCACCACCACCGAGATTCTGCTGGGCAAGTCCCTCCCTTATGTGGCCCTGGGGATGGCGGACATGCCGCTGGTGATCGGGGTGGCGGTTTTCGGGTTCGGCGTCCCCATGCGGGGATCCTTCGGGGTGCTTCTCCTTTGCGCGCTCATCTTCATGTGCAACGCCGTGGCCCTGGGGATATTGCTTTCAACCTTCGTCAAAAACCTGCAGCAGTCGGCCATGGCGGGGTTCCTGTTCATTTTCCCGGCCATCCAGCTCTCGGGCGTGCTGTACCCGGTGGAAAACATGCCCTGGCTCCTGAAGTATTGCGCCTACCTGGACCCCATTATGTATTTCGTGAACTTGCTCCGGAACATCATGTTGAAGGGCGGGGACTTCCAGGTGGTGGCTGTGAACGCCGGCGCCCTCGTCGTGATGGGTTTTTTCGCCATCGGCATCGCCGCCCGCCGTTTCCACCAAACCTTGAACTGAGGCGATCATCCGCGACGATGAATTTTTCAAAGGTTTTAAACTGGAATCCCCGGTTTGAAAGGGAGGGGGGGCGCCCCGTCCCCGCGGTTCCGGTTATTTAGGAGCATGCTTCGGGAAGTGCCTTTTGCCGTGATGGAGGGGAGTGTCGGGGCGCCACGCCAAATAGCCGATGGCCAGGATCGTGAAGGCCAGGAGGAAAAACAAG
>JAICXI010000034.1 GCA_025980505.1 bacterium
ACCTCTTCGGCCTCTTCGAGGGGCTCAGCCTCAAGGAGTGGCCGGCGGGTCGGGAGAGGTATTTCCCCGACCGCATCACCCTTTTCACGGGACCCTTGAGGCGGCATTACCCCCAAAGGGAGGAACTGGCCCGGGAGATCCGCGCCACCTTGATCCACGAACTGGGGCATTTTTTCGGTTTTTCGGAGAAGGAACTGCGGGACCGGGGGCTGGGGTGATAAGGACCCGGCATTGAGCCACAGAGTTACCCGGAGTTGAATTCACCGGAATTTCATTCACAAACGAGGGAAGATTCTTACCCTGTTCACTCCGTGGTGAAATGTCTTTTTGAGGAGTTTCCTTGCGAACCGTCGACTTTTGCATCGAGGGCCCGGGCCGGCGCGAGATCTGGGGCACGCTGACCCAGCCGGAGGAAAACCGCCCTTCCGCGCCCGCCATCGTCATGGCCCACGGGTTCCTGGGCTTCAAGGACTGGGCTTTCTTTCCCTGGCTGGCCGGTTTCTTCGCCCAAGGGGGGTTCCCGGTCCTGCGCTTCAACTTTTCCGGCTCGGGCATGGGCCCCCAGACGGACGGTCCCTTTGAAGACCTGGAAGCCTTCCGCAACGACAGCTTTTCCAAGCAAGTGGAGGACCTGCGAGCCGTCATTGCCTGCGCCGTCTCCGGGAAATGGGAACCCGATTGGCCGGCCCCCAAGGAAATCCTCCTTTGGGGGCATTCCCGGGGAGGGGCCGTTTGCCTGCTGGCGGCCGCCAACGCCCCGGCGGTGAAGGGCGTCGCCACCTGGGCCACGATCAGCCGGTTGAACCGGTATTTTTACGAGGACAAGAAAGCCTGGAGGGAAAGGGGCTCCTACCCGGTGGTCAGTTCCCGCACGGGGCAAAAGCTGGATTACGCCACGGGCTTCCTGGACGACGTGGAGAAATGGGGGAGGGAAGGGGACCTGCCCACCTACCTGCACAACCTGAGCGTCCCGGTCCTGCTGGTGCACGGCTCGGAGGATACCAGCGTGCCGCCCGGGGAATCGAAAAGCCTGGCCGCCGTTTATCCGCAGGCCCGCTTGGCCATCCTGGCCGGCGCCGACCACAAGTTCAAGGCCGCCCATCCCTTTGCCGGTCCGCCGCCGGTCCTTTTGGAAGCGGCGGAAAAGACGGTGGAGTTTTACCGGGGGATTGGGCCGACCGGGAAGGGACCCGGGGAGTGAAGCGGGGCGTTTTTCCGGACGATTTCCCTCTTCCGCGATAAACTGTGGGAGATTTTTTACCCGGGAGAAACCCCATGAACCAATGGCTCCTATTGTCGGCGGCGGCTTTGCTGGAGGTGGGCGGGGACGCCCTGGTGCGCTGGGGGCTTCGATCCGGCCGCGGGATGGGTTTTGTCTTAGGCGCGGTGGTCCTCTTCGGCTACGGCCTGACGGTCAACCTGCCCCGATGGGATTTCGGCCGGCTCCTGGGCGTCTATATCGTCCTCTTTTTCCTGGTTTCGCAGGCCGTGGGCGTTTGGGTCTTCCACGAGACCCTGCCGATGGGCCGGATGGTGGGAGGTTTGTTGGTGACGGCCGGAGGAATCTGCATGATGGTGTGGCCCTAGCAGACTGCTGAACAACCAATAAAGGGCTACCAAGCAGCCTGCCGACCCCTAAAATTCCGCAGGCCTCGGTTTTGAGGGTACATAGGGGTAGTTCCCTGTGAACGTTTTTGAGTTTTGGGGTCTCATTGAATGTTTTCGAAAAAGTTCCGCCGTAGGCGGACTTTTTTAGCTTCCTGCTAGGAAACCCCGAGGACCCCGTGGGGTTTCCACAAGGCGGTCCCCGCCGGGAAGAACTGGTACAATGCGGCGCATGAAACGATCCCTTCCCCGGCCCCTCCCTTCCCCCGGGGGTAAGAAGCGCCGCCGCAACCCCTTCCATCCCAAGGATTTTCCCGGCTTTTCGCCCAGGGACTTGAAGGCCCTGGAACTTTATTACTCCCGCCAACTGGCCCGGCACCAGGAGCCTGAAAAGAGGGTGGGGTGGCAGACCGTGGAAAGCCAAAGGGTGCGGTTCGAGGCCCTGGCCCAAGTGGGGCCTTTGGCGGGGGCCCGCGTGTTGGACGTGGGTTGCGGGCTGGGGGCCTTTCTCGATTACTTGAACGGCGAATCCATCGGGGCGCTTTACACGGGCGTGGACCTTTTCCCCAACGTCATCCGCGAAGCCAAGCGCGCGCACCCGGAAGCGCGGTTCGAGGCCCGCAACATCTACCGCCGTCCTTTCCCGGACGGAAGCTTCGATTACGCTTTCCTGTCGGGAGTGTTCAACGTGAGGGTCCGCGACAACTGGGAATACATGCGGTCGGTCTTGAAGTCGGCCCTGAACCAGAGCCGCAAAGCCGTGGCCTTCAACATTTTGAATTCCGAAGCGGGCCTGCGGGAACCCGACCGGTTCATGGTGACGCCCCGGGACCTGGTGGCCTTTGGGCGCGGCCTCGGGGTGTCCCGGGTCCATCTCCTGGACCACTACCACCACCTGGATTTGACGCTTTTTTTGTATCCCTGAACCATCCCAGGCCGCGCCTTCCGGCCAGAAAGCCCTGGAAATGAAATGGGCTTTACCCTAGACTCGGGCAATGGCCTTCCAACGCCCCAAGCATATCGTTTCCTTTTCCCACACCACCACGGAGATCCTTTCCTACCTGGGCTTTTCGGAGGAGGTCACGACCCTCAAGGAGTATTGCGAGGAGGCCCCGCCGGTCAGCGACCGCAACAAGCCCGAGTATTGGTTCACCATGGCCGAAGGCCGGGTGAAAAGCCTGAAGGCCGACCTGGCCCTGACCTTTTCCCTCTCCCAACAGGACCTGCAAAAGAGGCTCAAGGAAAAAGGCTACAACGTGCTGCACCTGGACCCACGCTCCTTGCGGGAAGTGGAGGATTCCTTCCTGCAGATCGGCAAGGCCACGGGCGCCCTGGAGGAAGCCAAGCGGCTGGTGCAGGATTTCACGGGGGGCCTTTCGGCCCTGCAATCGAAGATTCCCTTGAACGCCTACCGGCCCAAGCTTTACGTGGAGCAGTGGAACAAACCGCCGTCCGCGGCCGGGGGCTGGTATTCGGAGCTGATGACGCAAATCGGGGCCCATTATTTCCCCATGCTTTCCCATGAGAGCAGCCGGCCGGTCCGGTTCGAGGAAATGTTGAAGTTCGACCCGGAACTCATGGTCTTCGCGGTTTACGGCACGGGAATGACCTTTGACCCGGCCGAGGCATTGAAACGCATCGGCTGGGAAAAAATCATGGCCGTCCGGAAGCGGAGGGTCTTCACCGTGGAGGAGACGCTGTTGAACCGCCCCGGCCCCCGCCTGATGGACGGCGCCAAGACCATCCAATGGATTTTAGGCGAATCCTTTTGGGGCTGGCCCCTGGTCCAATCCGCCTTCGCCCGAAGGGTTGTGGACTAAAAGCCGCCCTTTTAAACCTTCGCCGCTTCCATTTCCCTTGGCCCGAGTAAAAAATACCCACTGGTTCTTTTGAACACCGGTTTCTCCACCTTCGGGGCTTAGGTGCGGCCGGAAATCATGCAAAACTCCTGGCACCCAACTTGCTTTCCTTGTGTGGCAAGTTTCCAATTTTCTAGGGGTGAGGTGCTTCATGGGCATAATGGGTTCGGCTTTGGCGTTCGAAACGGACGCCGCTTTGGGGATTTCGCTGAATCCGGCCGTCCCCACTTCCCTCGAGCTTTATAACCTTTTTAACCCCTTTCTCGCGCGTTGGACCAACCTTTGCGCCCAATACGTGGCCACGCCCATGGAAGACGTATCCCATCTTCCCCTGGAACAGGCCGTTTATTTCCGCTCGCCGGTGGAAGGCTTGCTGGTGCTGCGCAGCACCCTGGCTTTGGAGAAGCACCTGGTTGAGTTGGCCACGGGGGAAAGCGCCCGGAGGGATTTCCATGCCAAAGGGCTTTTCATGGAAATGACCGTCCTTTTCTGGCATTTCCTTCTCCTGAAGGCGTGGCAGGAGGATTCCAGGGCATTGCCGCCCGCCCGGCTTAAATCTTCGGTGCCGCGGGATTGGCCGGACCGTAAACCCGATTCGGCTTGCACCCTTTTCATCAAGGATTTCCCCCTGGAAATACGCCTTTGGGTCGCCGCCTCGGAAGAGGAGCTGGCTTCCTGGCAAAGAAAATCCTAGGCTTCCCACTTCCATTCTTTCGCAAGGGAACTATATCTATCTTTAAGTTCCTTGATTCTTCGCCTCAAATTTCGAGGCTCGCAATGACGGCGGATCGAATCATCGGCCAAAAATATGGAAACTGCAGCAACTAGTTCCCCATCCCAAGGGGGGCGATGCAAACTGAACCTCCCGCTTCTTTGAGACCGGGAACTTTTACCCGCCTTTTGCTAAAATATCCCTCCCTTATCACGCGTCCGAGACATTCCCTGTCCAGCCGTGATGGTTTGAAGGATCGATATGGAATTCGACGTTTTAACCGGCCAAGATTTCTCATTCTTCACCCTTTCCCCCGACCTGATGGCGGTCCTCAACCCCAACGGTTCCTTCCAGGAGTTGAACCCCGCCTGGGAAAAGGCACTGGGATTCCGCCTTTCCGAATTAAGGCCCATCCCCTTCCTGGAACTGCTCCACGAAAGCGACCGGTCCCCGGCCCAAATCGAAATTTACCGCTTGTTGAAGGGCGATAAGACCGCCTCGGTGGAAACCCGGCTGCGGCGCAAGGACCAAACCTACCTTTGGGTCCGCTGGACCTTCCGGCGGCCCGACGACACCGCGCCCCTTTACCTCGTGGGGCAGGACGTCACCGAACTCAAGCAGGCCCTGGAATCCCTCGCCGACGCCGTCCGGAAGTTCAACCGCATGAACGAATCGACCACGGAGGGCGTGGCCGTCCACGACAAGGGCGTCATCCTGGAGGCCAACCAGGCCCTGGCCAACCTGCTGGGATACGAAAAGGCGGAGGAACTGGTCGGCCTGGACGGCCTGGATTTCACCGCCCCCGAGTACAAGCAACTGGTCCTCAACCACTTCACGAACGGCTTGGACCAGCCCTATGAGGTCATCGGCCTGCGCAGGGACGGCACCCGGTTCAACTGCCTGCTTTCGGGCAAGCCCATCCTTTACCAAGGCCGGAAGGTGCGCGTTTCGACCTTCCTGGACATCACCGACCTCAAGAAAAGGGAACAGGAGCTTTTGGAAAGCCAGGAACTGTTCCGGAAACTGACGGAAGCCTGCAGGGACGGGATCGCCGTGAGCGAGAAGGGAAAGATCCTCCTGGCCAACCAGTCCCTGGCCCGCATGTTCGGGTGCGAGGTGCCGGAAATGATCGGCCACAACGCCCTGGAATACACGGCCCCTGAATTCCGGGAGGCCCTGCTGCACCGGGTCCTGGAGGAAACCGAGGCCCCCTACGAAGTCATGGGCCTGCGGAAGGACGGCACCCGGTTCCCCGTGGAAATCACCCCCCGGATGACCTCCTACCAGGGAAGGCGGGTAAGGCTGGGTTTTTTCCGGGACATCAGCCAGCGCAAGAAGATCGAGGAGGAAGTCCGGCGCCAGAAGGAATTCTCCCAAAACCTCATCAACAGCAGCATCGACGGGCTCCTGGCCTTCGACCAGGAATGCCGTTACACCCTTTGGAACCCGGCCATGGAACGCCTGACGGGCCATTCGCGGGAGGAGGTCCTGGGCCAGTGCGCCTTCGACGTTTTCCCCTTCCTGAAGCAAATCGGGGAGGAACGGTATCTTTACGACGCCCTCGACGGGAAAATCGGCCTCACGAAGGAGCGCCCCTACCGCACCGCCTCGGGCCGGCAGGGTTTCTTCGAGGCCAAGTACATGCCCATCAAAAACGCCCAGGGACTGATCCTGGGGGGCCTGGGCATCTTCCACGACGTCACGGAACGCAAGGTCGCCGAGGAGGCCCTGAAGCAATCCGAATCGAGCTTGAGGGCGGTCATCACCAACACCTTCCAGAACATCATCCTCATGGACCGGGAGGGCCTGCTGCGGGCCTTCAACCAGAACGCCGCGGCCTTCATGAAGGAAAACACCGGGAAGGACCTGGAACTGGGGCGTTGTTTCTTCGATTATCCGCCTTCCGGCAGCGCCGAAAGCGCCGCCTGGAGGGGCCGCTTCCGCCGGGCCCTCAACGGGGAAGTGGTGCAACTCGAGAGGTACTATCCGAGCGCGGACGGCGGCCAGCATTGGTTTGAGATCAATTACCACCCGGTTTTCGGGGACGGGGGCGAGATCGACGGGGTTTGCTACACCTCGATTTGCATCGACGACCGCAAGAAGATGCAGGAAGCCCTGAAGGACTCGGAAGCCAACCTGCAGGCCCTTTTCAACAGCAGCTCCCAAAACATGACCCTGGTGGGCCGGGACGGCCGCATCCGGTTCTTCAACAAGAATGCCGCCTTGATGGTCCAACAGGGCATGGGCAGGGAAATGGCGGCCGGCAAACCCCTGCGGGACTTCCTGACCCCGGAAGCCGAAGGGGATTTCAAGGACGAATTCCAGAGGGCCTTGAAAGGCGAAGTGGTGCGGGGCGAGCGGCAATACCGGTTCGCCGACGGCACGGAACATTGGGTGGAATACGCCTACAACCCGGTCCTGGACGGGAACGGCCGCATTTACGGCGTTTGCCTCACGTCCCTCAACATCGACGACCGGAAAAGGGCCGAGGAGAAAATCCAAAAGTCCGAGGCGGACCTGCGGGCGGTTTTCGAAAGCAGCCTCCGCGGGTTCATCCTGGCCGGACCCGACGGCAAAATCCGCGACTTCAACCGCATCGCCGACCAATATGTCCGGGATTTCCGCGGGCAGGAACTGGCCCCCGGCCGGCACCTGGCGGGGTACATCGAGCCCGAGTTCGGGAAGGCCTTCGAGGAGAGGTTCCACAAGACCCTGCAGGGGGAGGCCGTCCACCTGGAGAGGACGGTGCGGACGCCGGACGGGAAGGACCATTGGTTCGAGTTCGTTTACAGCCCCGTTTGCGACCTGGGGGGGAAGGTGACGGGTGTTTGCGTGTCCATCGGCTCCATCGACGACCGCAAGAAAGCCGAGGAAAGCCTCCGGGAAAGCGAGGAGAAGTTCCGCCGGATCTTCGAGGACGCGCCCGTGGGAATGGCCATGGTCGCGGATTACCGTTTCATCAAGGTGAACCGCGCCTTCCGGGAGTTGCTGGGATACGCCGAGGAGGAGATCGTGGGGAAGGGCATCCTGGACATCACCGATCCCGCGGACCTGGCGGAGACCCAGAAGATCGCCCGGTCGGTCCACGAGGGTGAAAGGGCGGGGTTCCAGGCCGAGAAACGATACGTCCGGAAGGACGGGGAAAGGGTCTGGGTGCACCTTTCGGGGACCGTCATCCGGGACGGCAAAGGAAGCACGCTTTACTCCCTGCTGATGGCGGAAAACATCACCGACCGGAAATCCGCGCAAGCCGCCCTCCGGGACAGCGAGGAAAAGTTCCGCAAGTTCTTCGAGGACGCCCCCCTGGGAATCGCCATGGTCCAGGATTACCGGTTCCGGCGGGTCAACCAGGCCTTCCAAAAACTGCTGGGTTATACCGAGGAAGAACTCATCGGCAAGACCTTCCGGGACATCACCCATCCGGAGGACCTGGGCCCCAGCGAGGAGAAAGCCCGCGCGCTGCACGAGGGGGAAGTGGAGCGCTTCCGCATCGAAAAAAGGTACGTCCACAAAAACGGCCACAGCCTGTGGGCCCAGGTCTCGGGCACGGCCATCCGCGACCAGGGCGGCAAGAAGCTTTACTCCCTCATCATGGTGGAAAACGTCACCGAAGCCAAGAAGGCCCAGGACGCCCTCCAAAAATCCGAAGCGGATTTAAGGGCCGTCTTCAACAGCGTTTCCCAGAACGTGATCCTCCTTTCACCCGGGGGGTTGGTCCAATCCTTCAACAAGTCGGCCCAAACCGTCTTCCTGCAGGTCCTGGGCCTTGAATTGGCCGTGGGCCGGCCCTTTGAAAGCTATGTCCGGCCGGAGGACCGGGAGGGGTCCCGGGCCCATTTCCAGAAAGCCTTGGACGGGGAAGTCGTCCAAGTCGAACGTTCCTACCACGACAAGGACGGCGGGAACCATTGGGTCGAATATTCCTATGCCCCCGTCCGGGGAGACCAGGACCGCGTCGAAGGCGTTTGCTTCATCTCGCAGGGCATCGATAATCGTAAAGAAGCCGAAATGGCCGTGCAGGAAAGCGAGAAGAAGTTCCGCAAGATTTTCGAGGACGCCTCCATCGGGATGACCCTGGTGGACCGGAACTTCCGTTTCCTCCACGTGAACCGCGCCTTCTGCCGGATGCTGGGTTACGGGGTGGAGGAATTGGTCGGCAAGAATATCCGGGAGGTCACCCACCCGGAGGATGTGGCCGCCAGCGAGGCCTACCGGGGCGACGTCCGGCGGGGGAAGGGATTCCAGCAGCAAAAACGCTACCTCCACAAGAACGGCACCGTCCTCTGGGCGAACCTTTCGGTCACCAGTTTCCTGGACGCGCGGGGCGAGTTGCTTTACAGCCTGGGCATGGTGGAGAACATCACCGAACGCAAGCTGGCCGAGGAGGCCCTCCGGCACTCGGAAGCCGAACTCCGGGCGGTTTTCAACAGCGGCCAACAAGGCGTCGTGCTGGTGGACCGGGAAGGGCGGATCCGGGCCTTCAACAGGTATTTCGAGGAAAGCCTCCGGCAGAATACCGGGCAGGTCCTGGAAAAGGGCAGGCCTTTCCTGGATTACCTTCCGCCCACCGACCACGAAGGGTTCCGGAAAAACATGGCCGAGGCCTTCCAAGGCAAACACTTCCGGGAGGAGAGGCGCTTCACCACGGCCCAAGGCGAGAAACACTGGGTGGAGGCCCGCTACCAGCCGCTTTTCAACGACGAGGGCCAAGTGGACGGGGTCTGCTTGAGCTTGGTTTATATCGACGACCGGAAAAAGGCCGAAGCGGCCTTGAAGGAAAGCCAGGAGCGCTTCGAGCGCCTGGCGGAAGTCACCCAGGAAGGCATCATGATCCACGCCAACGGCTTCATCGTGGACGCCAACCAGGCCCTGGCCCGCATGATGGGCTACGACGTCCAGGAGATGGTCGGGAAGAACGGGTTGGATTTCCTGGAACCTTCCAGCGTGGACCGGGCCCGGCAGTCCATGGAAGCGGGTCTTTCCGAGTCCTACCAGGTCACGGCCCGGCGCAAGGACGGCACCCTTTTCCCGGCCGAATTGCAGGGCCGGAATTTCCAGCACAAGGGCCGCGACCTGCGGGTGCTCAGCATCCGGGACATCACCTGGCGCCGCGAAACGGAAAGAATCCTGGGGGAAAGCGAGGAACGCTACCGCCGGCTGGTGGAACTTTCACCCGAGGCCATCGTGGTGCATTCGGAAGGCAAGGTCCTTTACGTCAACGCCTCCGGGTTGGGGATGTTCGGGGCCTCCTTCGAGGAAGTGGAGGGAAGCCGCATCATTGACTTCCTGCACCCCGACAGCCGCGAGGAAACCCTGGAACGGGTGCGGCGGATCGTCGAAACCAACCAACCCAACGACTGGACCGAACAAAGGCTGATCCGCAGGGACGGCCAGGTTTTCGACGCCGAAACCAAGGGAACCCCCGTGCTTTACCAGGGGCATTCGGCGGTCCTCACCATCGTGAGGGACATCACCCATCGTAAAAAATCCGAAACCGCCCTCAAGGAAAGCGAGGAGCGTTACCGGCGCCTGGTCGAATATTCCCCCGAGGCCCTGCTGGTGCACGGCGGCGGAAAGATACTGTACCTGAACCCCGCCGGCGTGAAGCTTTTGGGCGCCCCCCGCCTGGAGGACCTGATCGGCAAACCGGTCCTGGACATCGTCCATC
>JAICXI010000501.1 GCA_025980505.1 bacterium
GGTGCGAGATGGACTTGTCGCCGGGAACGTCGATGGTTCCCTGCAGGTGCCGGGCGGGATGGAGGGTCAGTTTTTTCATCACAGTTTTTCCCTTAAGTCCCGGGCTTTCTCAAAGAAAGAAGTCCAATAACGGCCGTCGCCCTTTCGCAGCCGCCTTTCCAAGCTGTTCAAAAGGGCCCGGAACTTGGAAAGGGAGGAGGTGATCTCGGAGGCGTTCAACCGCATGATGTCGTTCCACATGGCGGGATTACCGGCCGCAATGCGGGTGAAATCCCGGAAACCCGTTCCCAGCGCCTGAACCACCCGGGGGGAGAGGCGCTCCTCGGTTCCATAAAGGTGCATCATGGCCGAAGCCAGGAGGTGGGGCAAGTGGCTGGTCAAGGCCACATAACGGTCGTGGAGGACGGCGTCCAAAATCACCGGCCGGGCCCCCACATTTTTCCAGAAAAGGACGGCCCTTCGGACCAGCCCCTGCGGATTCCGGGGAAGCGGCGTGACGAAGACGATCTTGCCCCGGTAAAGGGCGCCGTCGGCGAAAGCCACCCCCGATTTTTCCTTTCCCGCCATGGGGTGGCAAGGCACAAAATGCCGGGCCATCTCCGGAAAGCGGGACGCTTCCCCCACCACCGCGCCCTTGACGCTGGAAACATCCATGACCAACGTTTCCGGGCGGAGAAAAGGGGCCGCCTGCCTTAAGACCGGGGAAATGGAACCGGAGTGGGAACAAAGGAGGATGACATCGGCGCCTTGGACCGCTTTTTCGAAGGAAGGGGCCACGGGCAGGATCTTGGCGGCCTTGCGCCGGGAGGAAGCCCGGTGGTTCCATCCGGCCAATTTCCATCCCTTTTGTTTCCGGAGCGCCAGGGCCAGGGACCCGCCCAATAAACCCACTCCGATGATGGCGACTTTCGATGGGGTTGGCATTTAGGACCTTTCCATTCCGCGGGCCATCCGAAGTTCCCGGAATATTTCCAGGAAGCCGCCGGTTTCCTCTTCCGTGCCGGTGGTCACCCGAAGGGCGCCGGGCCCCATGGGCCGCACGATCACGCCCTTGCGGAGAAAAGCCTGGTATAAATCGGCGGCGCCTGGGACTTCGAAATAAACGAAATTGGCCTGGGACGGAACCGGCGCCAAGCCCAGGCTTGTGAGCCCTTCGCGGAGTTTTTTCCGCATTCGTCCGTTCAATTCAACGGCTTTCCGCATGTGGGGCAGGTCGCCCAACGCGGCTTGTGCGGCCGCCTGGGCCAGGCTGTTCACGTTGAAGGGCTGGCGGGTTTTTTGATAAGCGGCCGCCAGTTCGGGATGGGCCATCCCATAACCCACGCGCAACCCCGCCAGGCCGAAAGCCTTGGAAAAGGTCCGCAGGACCACCAGGTTGGGATGGTCTTCCAGGAGGCCGAGGGAATCAAAGTAGGTTTTCTCCTCCACATATTCGTAGTAAGCCTCGTCGAGCACCACCAGGACGTCGGGGGGGCAAATTTTCAAGAAGGCTTCGACCGCCAGCAGCGGCACGAAAGTCCCCGTAGGGTTGTTGGGGTTGCAAAGGAAGAC
>JAICXI010000419.1 GCA_025980505.1 bacterium
CGGCCCGGGGCGCCTCCAGTTCCTTCCATTCGGTTCCCGCCAGGGGCCGGCAAGCCCCTTCCCCGTTCCTCAACGTCTTCCAGGTCGTTGCGCTGTCCGCGCCCAGGGGCGTGACCATTCCCCATCCCGTCACAACGATGGAATCACTCATGACCACCCACACCCAAGGCCCGGCCGATGCCGCAAAGGCCCCAAAAAATCCTTTCCGGCACGCACCCTTTGATTGTTTCCGATTTTTCCAAGGTTCATCTTTTCTTTGTGCCTTAGCGGCCTCGAGTGGGATTTCGGTTTTATCAAAGCCATCCCGGCAGCCGGGAATCCAGGTTGAAGAGTTGGCCCGAAACGGTCTGGGTTCCCGCCAACCATAGCAGGAAGTCCGTCACTTCGTTCAAATCCGTGGTGCGCCCCAGGAAGTGCCTTTTCCGGATCGCTTGCTCGGCCTCGGGCGTGAGCCCTTCGGCCAGCCGGGTCTTGTGGAAACCGGGGCAAACCACGTTGGCGCGGACGTTCTTCACGCCGTACTCCCGGGCCAGGCTCCGGGCGAACCCCACGATGCCCGCCTTGGCGGCGGTATAGCTGCCCTGCCCGATGTTGCCCGTGGACGCCGCCACGGAGGAAATGAAAACCAGGTGCCCGGATTTCTGCCGGAGCATGGGCCGCAAAGCCGCCTTGGCCAGGCCGAAGGACGCCTTCAAATGGACGCCCAGGGTGTCGTCCCATTGGGCTTCCTCAATGTTCAGGAGCCGGGCGTTCCAGGTGGCTCCGGCGTTGTGGATGGCGCAATCCAGCCGTCCGAATTTTTCCACCGCGGCTTGGACCAAGGTTTCGGTTTGGGCCGGTTGGGCCACGTCGCATTGGGTCAGCAGGAAATCCGCCGAAAGGGCGGAAAGGGCCTTTCGCGCGTCCTCCGCCGCGGCCTCGTCCCGGTGGTAGCAAGTGGCCACCGACCAGCCCTTGGCGGCAAAGGCCTTGCAAATCGCCAAACCGATACCCCGGGTTCCACCCGTCACAAGAAGGGATGGCATGGCTTTGGCAACCTCCGTGATTCGGACCGAAAGGCCGGTCCTAAGGCCACTTGCTTCAAGCGGAAGGGTTCAAGGTGCTCAATTCGGGGACAGGATGTTGGCTGCCATCCCGGCCACCGCCAGGACCCCCAGGAGCAATAAACCAGCCACCACCGTAAAGGGAAAGACCACCCAGATCAAAAAACCGATAAAAAGGCTGTTGCGGCCGACCCTCCGGACCTCCCGGGATTCCTGGTCGTAAAGGAACAAGGCGATGAAAATGCCCGCGAAAGGCACGAGGAAGGAAAGGGCGTACCAAACCCAGCGGAAGGAAACGACGATCGGCCGGTCGTCCCCCACCCCCGGCTCGAAATCGGCGGGGACGGCCGCGGGAACCGGGGACATCCTCTTGGACGACGGCACTCTCGCCATAAAGCGTCTCCTTGGTCAGACCTTGAACATGAACACCACGAAACCGGCCAGGACCGCCACCAGTGAAAAAGGCAGGCCCACGTAAACGGCGGCCGTCCACCGCGAGCACCGCATGACCTTTTCCACCCCGAACACCTGGAAGACGAAAGTGGCCAGGGCCAGCCATTTCCCCAACCCGAAGCCCAACCCCAGCAGGGCGATGCCGGCGATGGAATAAGCCACCACTTGCCGGATGGGCTGCAACGGCATGTTTTCCCCCAGCAAGGAAGCGCACAGTTTCAGGAACCCGGCCCAAAGGTAAATCCAGGCGGTCACGAAAAAGGGCATGGCCAGGAGCATCACGACCGTCACCAGGATCACATTGACCTTGGAGCCGCCGGAAAGAATTTCCCCCGCCCCCAACTCCAAGGCCACCAGCAGGCCCGTGAGGACCGCGAACCAGGTGGCCGCGTTTTCGTCCTCCGGATCGAAGGAAGAAGCGAAGAATTCCGCCGGGCGGAGCCACAAGCGCTTCAATTTTTCAAAGTAATCCTTGAGCATGGCGCGTTAGTTTAGCACATCCCTTTCCTCAAATGTCAGGGCGGGCCCGGACCGCCGGCAAATAAAAAGCCCAAGAAGGGCGGTGCCATTCTTGGGCTTTACGCGGCCATCCTGCCGAAACCTTAGTCCTCCAGCCGTTCGATGGCCTCATCCCACGCGTCGTCCATCGAATCCATCTCCCCCTCGCCGATCACCTCCGCCAGCAACTTCTTCAAGCGGGGCGCCAGGTTTTGGTCCAGGTCGTTTTCCTTGAGGACTTCCTTGACGTCGTCCAGGGTCATGTTTTCCAGGACTTCTTCCGCCTCGGTCTGGAATAATTTCCGGCGTTCAATGTCCTCGACCGAGTGGCCCAGGAGCTTTTCGTCCTCGTCGTCATCATCGTCATCATC
>JAICXI010000079.1 GCA_025980505.1 bacterium
AGGCAATAGCGGGCTTCATCGGGGGTAAAAAGGCGGTTAATAAAGCGCTGGCCATGCCGAAGATGGGCCCGCTTCACCCGCTCGATTTCGATCAAATCCACGCCCATTCCAACGATCATGTTGCTTACCCTTTTATTACCAAAACACCGGGCCTATTTTATCGGGAAGGCGGTGCGAATCCTAGCCGGTCTTTCCTTTAGGAAGGCAACTTCAACCATATCTTGCCCGCTTCAACTTTCACCTCGTAAACCGCCACCTTTTCATCCGCGGAGCCCGAAACGGCTTTTCCCGTGGAAAGGTCGAAAATCCAATGGTGGAGGGGGCAAACAACGGCGTTGTCCTTGAGCGTTCCCCGCCCCAGGGAACCGCCCAAGTGCGGACAGGCATTGTCCAGGGCGTAAAGCTTCCCGAAACGCCTGGCCAAAAGGATTTTGCGTTCCTGGACTTCCACGATTTCCATGCAGTTGTCGGGCAAGGCGGTTTCATCCAGGACGACGACATAGGAGGGGAAAGGCTCGGGACCCAACAGGCGCCCAATCAACCGCAGATGGCGCAGGGATCGCCGAAGAAACTGGCCGGATTCAAAATGCCACTCCTGGGCTCCCTATGATCTCTGCGGTTTAACCGGTTTTACTTCTTCAGGGACTTGAATTCTTCGGCCACTTTCAAGCGGGCTTCGGCACGGGAGAGGGCGTTCAGGGCGGCCTTGAGGTCGGCGCCCTCTTTCTTCTCGGACAGGATCTCCTCGGACTGCTTCTTGATCTTCTTGGCTTCATCCACGTCGATTTCCCCAGCCTTGACGTATTCCTCGGCCAACACAATGACGGAAGCCGGGTTCACCTCGGCGAAACCGCCCGCCACGAAATAAAGGTCCCTTTGCTGGTCTTTGATGATCCGCAAGGTGCCGGGTTTCAAGGTGGACAGGAGGGACATGTGCCCCGCCATGACGCCGAATTCCCCGACTTCGCCGGGAAGCTCCACCAGGGTCGGCTCTTCCGCAAGGACCGGATGGTCCGGCGCCACGACTTGAAGTTTGAATGTTTTCGACATAAGCCAAATTCCTTTTCACCACAGAGGGCACAGAGTTAAAAAATAATTTCAAATGCCTTTCGTCTTCCTCTGTGTACTCCGTGGTTCATTGCTTTCCTTACATCTTTTTCGCTTTTTCCAGAACCTCTTCGATGCTCCCCACCATGTAGAAGGCCTGTTCGGGGATGTTGTCGTACTGCCCTTCCACCAGCCCCTTGAAGGAACGGAGGGTGTCGGCCAGGGACACATAGCGGCCGGGGGTGCCGGTGAACTCCTGCGCCACGAAGAAGGGCTGGGACAGGAACTTCTGGATGCGGCGCGCCCGGTTGACGATCATCTTGTCGTCGTCGGAAAGTTCGTCGATCCCCAGGATGGCGATGATATCCCTCAGTTCCTTGTAGCGCTGGAGCGTCTGTTGCACCTTCCGGGCCACGGCGTAATGCTCGTCCCCGATGACCAGGGGGTCCAGCATGCGGGACGTGGAATCCAAGGGGTCCACCGCCGGGTAAATACCGAGTTCGGTGAGCGACCGGTTCAAGACCGTGGTGGCGTCCAAGTGGGAGAAGGACGTAGCCGGCGCCGGGTCGGTCAAGTCGTCGGCGGGCACGTAAATGGCCTGCACCGAGGTGATGGAACCCTTCTGGGTGGAGGTAATGCGCTCCTGCAGGGCGCCCATTTCGGTGGCCAGGGTGGGCTGGCAACCCACGGCCGAAGGCATGCGGCCCAGGAGGGCCGACACTTCGGACCCGGCCTGGGTGAAACGGAAGATGTTGTCGATGAAGAGAAGCACGTCCTGGTTCTCCTCGTCGCGGAAGTATTCCGCGATGGTCAGCCCCGAAAGTCCCACGCGGGCGCGGGCTCCGGGCGGCTCGTTCATCTGGCCGTAAACCAGGGCGGTCTTGTCGATGACGCCCGAGCCTTTCATTTCAAGCCACAGGTCGTTCCCTTCGCGGGTGCGTTCGCCTACTCCCGTGAAAACGGAGAACCCGCCGTGTTGGGTGGCGATGTTGCGGATCAGCTCCATGATGACGACGGTCTTGCCCACGCCCGCACCGCCGAAAAGGCCGACTTTGCCGCCCTTTTGGTAGGGGGCCAGGAGGTCAATGACCTTGATGCCCGTTTCCAGGATCTGCTTTTTCGTGGATTGTTCCACCAGCGGCGGCGCCGGGCGGTGGATGGGATAGCGTTTGTCGGTTTTCACCTCGCCCATCTCGTCCACCGGGTCGCCCAAAACGTTTACAATGCGGCCCAGGGCTCCGCGGCCCACGGGCACCGAAATGGGGGAGCCGGTGTCGGTGACGACCGCACCCCGGCGCAAACCATCGGTGGAGCTCATGGCCACCGCACGCACCGTCTGGTCGCCCAAGTGTTGGGCTATTTCGAAAGTGATGTTGAGGCCCGCTTTCTCGTCGACGATCTTCAAGGCGTTATAGATGGGGGGGACTCCTCCCTCGAACTTCACGTCCACCACGGGCCCGATGACCTGCACGATGACCCCGGTGTTGGCTTTGGTTTCCGTCTTGGCTGCGCTCATTGAATCCTCCAAAATCAGATGGTGGAAGCTTTCCGACGGCAAACCGCCGGAAAGCCACAACATTTCATAATTTAAAATTCACAGTCCAACATTGCCGTTATTGCAGGGCTGCCGCGCCGCCCACGATTTCGGCGATTTCCTTGGTGATCATGGCCTGCCGGGCCCGGTTGAACTCCAGCGTCAGTTTGGCCATCATTTCGGACGCGTTCTTGCTGGCCGCTTCCATGGCGTTGCGCTTCGCCCCCATCTCGGAAGAGAAGCTTTCCAGCAGGTAACGGTGGATCTGCGTAGCCAGATATTGGGAAATCAGCTTCTCCATGATGGTTTCGATGTCGGGCTCGAAATCGTAATCCCCCGCCTCGTAATCCGTCTTTTGCCCTTCCCCTTGCAGTTCCTCGACCTTGATGGGAAGCAGGGTATCCATGGCGGCCTTTTGGGTGATCACGCTCTTGAACTCGGTATAAAGGACCTTGACGGTCTTGAACTTCTCGGCGATGAACAGGGTCTCGATCTCATCGCGCATCTCCAAAACAGTCTCCATGGCCACCCGGGGAAACACGCTCAGCCATTCGCGGCGGATGGGATAGTTGCGGCGCTTGAAGAAGTCCCGGCCCTTCTTGCCCACGGTCAGGAGGACCGTCTGGGGGTTTTCCTTCATATAGGCATGGGCCTGCCGCAGGATGTTGGTATTGAAGCTTCCGCAAAGTCCGCGGTCGGCGGTGATGACCATGAGGGCCGTTTTGCCTTCTTCGCGCACGCTCAAGAGGGGATGGACTTCCTCACCCGCCTTGGAAGCCAGGTTCTTCATCACGTCCGCCATCTTGATGGCGTAAGGACGGGCCCCCAGGATGCGCTCCTGGGCGCGTTTCAGGCGGGCCGAGGCCACCATCTTCATGGCCTTGGTGATCTGCCCGATGTTCTTGACGCTCTTGATGCGGGTTTTAATTTCTTTTATTTGCGCCATCTAACACCTTTTCACCACAGTGACACGGAGGCACAGTAACGACTTTAAAATCTTATTTGGATCATCCTGCTTTAGCTGTGTCCCTGTGCCTCTGTGGTTCATGGTTTGATTAATAAAACGTCTTCGTGAATTCCTCGAGGGCGGCGGTCAGCTTGGTTTTCGTATCGTCCGCCAGGTCGTTCTTGGCCTTGATCTCCTTCAGGATGTCCGCATGCTTGGACTTCAGGAAGGCCAGCAAGCCGGACTCATAAGCTTTCACCTTGTCCATGGGCAACGGATCCAGGTAGCCGTTGTTGCCCGCGAAAATGGAAACCACCTGCTCCTCCATTTCCATGGGCGCGTATTGGGGCTGCTTCAAAAGTTCCACCAACCGCGCGCCCCGGTTGAGCTGGGCCATGGAGGCCTTGTCCAACTCGGCGCCGAACTGGGCGAAGGCCGCCAGTTCGTTGTACTGGGCCATGTCCAGTTTGAGCTTTCCGGCCACCTTCTTGGTGGCCTTGGTTTGGGCGTTTCCGCCCACGCGGGAGACCGAGATACCCACGTTGATGGCGGGCCGGATGCCCGAATAAAAGAGGTTGGATTCCAGGAAGATCTGGCCGTCGGTGATGGAAATCACATTGGTGGGAATGTAGGCCGTCACATCCCCCGCTTGGGTCTCGATGATGGGAAGGGCCGTGAGGGAGCCGCCGCCCAGTTTTTCATTGAGCTTGCAGGCGCGCTCCAGGAGACGCGAGTGGAGGTAGAAAACGTCGCCCGGATAGGCTTCACGGCCCGGCGGGCGGCGCAACAACAGGGACAGCTCGCGGTAAGCCACGGCTTGCTTGGACAAATCGTCGTACACCACCAGGGCGTGGCCCCCGTTATAGGTGAAGTCCTCGGCCATGGCGCATCCGGAGTAAGGCGCAATGTACTGCAGGGGCGCCGGATCGGCGGCCGTGGCGGAAACGATGATGCAATAGTTGAGGGCGTCGTGCTCTTCCAGCGTCCGGACGACTTGCGCCACGGTGGACTGCTTTTGCCCGATGGCCACGTAAACGCACATCACGTTTTTGCCCTTGAGGTTCAGGATGGCGTCGATCGCCACGGCGGTTTTCCCGGTCTGGCGGTCGCCGATGATGAGCTCGCGCTGCCCACGGCCGATGGGGATCATGCAGTCGATGGCTTTGATGCCGGTTTGAAGCGGTTCCTTGACCGGCTGGCGTTGGACCACGCCCGGGGCCTTGAATTCGATGTGCCGGGTGGAAGAAGCCTTCAGCGGGCCCTTGCCGTCCAGAGGAATGCCCAAGGGGTTGACCACGCGGCCCAGGAGTTCCTTGCCCGTGGGCACCTCGGCGATGCGGCCGGTCAGGTGGACCGGGTCCCCTTCACGGACCTTGCGGGTTTCGCCCATCAGCACGGCGCCCACCACGTCCGTTTCCAGGTTGAAGGTGATGCCGTAAACGTCGTTGGGGAACTTCAGCAGTTCCCCAGCCATGGCGTTCTTCAAGCCGTAAATGACCGCCACGCCGTCACCCACTTTGAGGACTTCGCCCACTTGGGCCAGTTCAGCATCGGGCTTGAATTCCTCAATGCGTGATTTCAGGATTTTGGTTACTTCATCCGCTTGGATGGACACGGCCTACCTCCGAAAAAAAATATTCACCGCAGATTCGAGCGGAGCCAGCACGACAGGAGTTCCAAGGCTTTTTCGGCGTTTTGCCACTCCGCGAGGCTGCGCCGGCTCCCTGTTCCGCTCCCCTTATTCGATTTCAATCTTCAACAACCGCTGCTTCATGCGCTCCAATTGACCCAACACGGTGGCGTCCATGCGTTGGTCGCCCAGGTAAATCATCATCCCGCCGATCAAACCCGGCCGGATTTCTTCCTTCAATTCCACGGTCAGCCCGAAGGTCTGGGAAAGTTTTTGCACCAGGGCTTCCCTTTGGGCCGGCGTCAAGGCCATGGCGCTGACGACTTTCGCGACGGCCCTGCCCTTCATTTCATAGCAAAGGCGTTCGTAGTGGTCCGCCACGGCTTTCAAGTGCTTGATGCGCTTTTTCATGATGAGCAGCATCAGGAAGTTTTCCATTGTGGCGGACAATTTCCGGCTCAAAAAGCCGCGCAGGGCCTGCAGCTTTTCCGGGGCCTTCACCCGCGGGTGCTCCAAGGTGGCCTTCAGTTCCGGCTTGGCGTCCACCAACGATTGGATGGCCTGGATCTCGGAGGCGATCTCATCCACCGTTTTTTGTTCCTTGGCCACCTGCAGGAGGGCCACCGCATATTTTTCAGCTATCACCGATTCCATTTTGCTTCTCCAAATGACTTGGTACATCCCGTCAAGATCCCGGGGAAAAGACGTCCCCGGCCCGTTGTTCCCGCCCGCACCGCAGGGGCGCGGTCTTCGGTCAATTCTTCTTGGCTCCCAGCTCCCGCACGCCTTCCTGAATGAGCTTTTCCTGGGCCTTGGCGTCCACGGAAGACCGCAGGATCTTCTCGGCGATGGTCACCGCCAGGGTTCCCACTTCTTTTTGGAGGGACTGGGCCACCGATTGCCGCTCGCTTTCAATGGCCTTGCGGGCCTCGGCTAGGATGAGTTCGGCCTCTTTCCGCGCGGCCTGGATCGCCCCATCCCGGGCATGGGTGGCTTCCTGCCGGGTCCGCTGCAGGATGTCGGCCGTATTTTGTTCCAGTTCCCTCACTTTTGTCTCAAATTCAACCTTCAGTGCCTCGGCGTCCTTCTGGCGCTTTTCCGCCGTGGCCAACTGTTCCTCGATTTTCTTTTGGCGGCTTTCCATCCATCCCCGTAAATAAGGAAGGAAGATTTTGGAGGACAGCCACATTCCCACGAGGAAGGTGATCAACTGCAGGACAAAAACATTCAGGTTAAATTCCATGGTTTACCCTTATCCCAAACACCCCCGGGCGCTCGCGTTCCCGGGGGCGTCTCTTTCGATTTTCACTTCAGCCGACGATGAACAATCCTTTGAAGGGGTTGGCGAAAATGAGGATCATGGCGACCGCCAAGGCGTAAATGCAAAGGGACTCGATGAAGGCCAAGCCGATGATCATATTGGTCTGGATGGTTCCCACCATTTCCGGCTGGCGGGCCATCGCTTCCAGGGCCTTTCCCACCGTGGAACCCATGCCCACTCCCGTACCGATCGTCCCCATGCCGATGGCCAACCCGGCTCCTAAAACGGTTAACCCGAAGAACCAGACGCTTCCATCCGCCGCCCTGGTCACGGCCGCGCCTTCGGCCCAAACCGCGCTGGTGGCGGCGAAAAGCAACCCCATCATTGTCAGCATCAAAATCTTTTTCATCCTCGTCTCCTTAAAAAAATAGTTTCAAGAATCGCCAGGGACAAGCGGGGGCAAGCCGTGGCGGATCCCGCTTGCGCGGGAACGTCGAAATCGAACCTGGAACTAAGCCCGGGCGTGTTCCTCACCCTGGCCCTCATGTTGTTCGTGCTCCTGTACCGCGCCGCCGATGTAAACCATGGAAAGGAGCATGAACACGAAAGCCTGGATGAAGGATACGAACACTCCCAAGATCACGATGGCCACCCGCACCAGGCCCGGCGTAATGGCGAACATCTTGGAAACGAGGCTGTCCCCCCAGAAGGCCATCATCAGCATGATGGAAACCCCGAGGATCTTCTCCTTCCCCATCATGTTCCCGAACAACCGCATGGTCAGGGAGACGGGCTTCACCAATTCGCCTACCCCATGCAGGACCGGCATCAGGCAGCAGAGAACGATATAGATGGATCTCATCATGACCTTCAACGCCAACCCCGACTTGGGGTCCACGTCGATCTTGGGAGGCAGGAAATGGGAGAGGTAGCCGAGAATCCCCTTCTCCTTGATGCCCCAGACATGGGTCGAGAAGAAAACGATCAAGGCCATCCCGACGTTCACGTCCACCCGGCTGGTG
>JAICXI010000398.1 GCA_025980505.1 bacterium
GGTCCGTCGCCTTTTTAGGGGATTTGATTTTTTACCGGTCCGGAAACCCCTTTTGGTGGTCTTTTGCCTTTTGGAACATTGCCTGCGGCCTGGCAATCGGTTCCTTGACCCTTGCCACCGGCTTTTATGACTACCTTTTCATCCCTGAAAATAAAAACCTGACCGCGCAGACCGCGACCCGCCACATGCTGGTCATGCTCTCGGCGGCTTGCCTCTTCGGCGTCAGCCTTTATTTCCATCGGGGACCGGGACCCTTTTCCCATTCCCAACAAATCCTGGGCCTGGTTTTTTCCGGCACCGGCGCCTTGTTGCTGCAGTGGGGCGGTTGGTTGGGCGGGCGGTTGGTTTATCATCATGGTGTGGGTTACGAGGAATAAC
The DNA here is from genome assembly GCA_025980505.1 of bacterium. Lineage (GTDB taxonomy): Bacteria > Oederibacteriota > Muellerivitia > Muellerivitales > Muellerivitaceae > JAICXI01. The sequence continues at coordinate 379 of JAICXI010000398.1, forward strand.
TTCCTTTCGCGCGGAAGGATGACCCTGCGCGAACAATCGGGCCCGTCCCAGTCCCCGGGACGGGCCCAAGCGGTGGAATTACCGAAAGGAGCCCGGGGATCGGAAGGGCTCCAGGGGCGGACATGGGCCGCCTTTTAACGCGCTGGCGCAGGTTTTGGAGGGCCCGGTCGAAGGGGGGGGAAAACGGGTGAATGCGCATGCACGCCCCCGGTTCGCCCCCACGGCCAAAGCCGCAGGGCCTTTGAAAATGCCGCCGATCCTGATTGAGCCCGGAAGCGGGACAACCAAAAGGGGCCCGGCCGCAAAAATTTAACGGAACGATGCACTGGACGTTAGTTTGCAGTTGATTTGACGTCGATCCCCCTCTCCCTCGAGGGGAGAGGGCCGGGGTGAGGGTGATTTCATGGGTTTCACCACACCCCTCACCCACCCCGTCTCCCCAAAAACTCTCCTAGGGAATAATCCCTATGGACCCATCCAAACCATGGCGCAAGGGGCGAGGGTTGTTGGAAATTGACGCCAAGTGCATAGTTCCCAAATTAAATTGGAAGGGATGTGGCGTCATGAAAAATCAAGTGATGGCTTTGGTTATGGCGGTTTTGGGTTTGAACCTGTTGCTGCCTCCTGCCGCAAACGCCCACTGCGACACCATGGATGGCCCCGTTGTGCAGGACGCGCGGAGGGCTTTGGAATCCGGCAAAGCCGACTCGGCGCTCAAATGGGTCGAGGAATCGCAGGAAGGGAAGATCAAGAAAGCCTTCGGGGCGGCTTTGCGGGATCGCAAGGACGGTGGAAAGGCCCGGGAGGCCGCCGACCGGAAGTTCTTTGAAATTCTGGTGAAAGCCCACCGCGAGGGGGAAGGGGAAAGTTATTCCGGTTTGAAGCCCTCCGGAACCCCGTTGGAGCCGGGAGTGAAAGAGTCCGATGAGGCGTTGAAAATAGGTTCCATCGCGGGACTGGATAAGGAGATCCAAAAGAAGATGCGCAGGGTCCTTGAAGCCAAGTACGCGGCCGTCGTTGAAAAGCGCCGTAGGAAGGACGCGAGCGTGCGGGATGGCCGGGAGTATGTAAAGGCCTACGTGGACTATGTCCATTACGTCGCCCACCTCTACGAAGCCATTGAGGGCAAAGCCGCCCCTTCCGATGAGGAATGAGAAAATGACGGTTGGAGGGCCGGGAGAGGGGTTGGAAATGGTGGTGGGAAAGGGAAGCGCCATGGGAACGGCAATCTTCCGCGTCAAACCCTCCGAACGGGAAATTTCGACGAGGCAAACCGCCGGTTTGAAGAACAACCGGATTGTTTCGAGCCCCGTTGGAACCCTGCCGCCGCCCTTTTGGCCTGGAATGACAGGTCCCGATGCACCTCCCCAACGACACCCTGGATGCGGAAGCCCCTGGAACCATCGGGGCCGGGGCAAGATTTGACATTTAAGGACCCGCCGGATTTATTCCAAATCCGATCCCCGCGGGGAAAAAACAGGGTTGTTTGGATTTCTTTTAAAAAACACGCCTCTCAAGATCAAGCGGACCCTTCCGGCTATCATTTTGATCGTCCTTGAGCGATCCGTCCCCCGAAGAATTCCATCCCGGTGCTTAAAAAATCAAAAATATAAATCCTCCAAGGCTGGATTTCAAAAGGACTGGAAGCGCAAGCTGGCTTCCGGGAAAAAGTTTTGCGAAAAAAATGGGTGGGGGACCGAAAAGAATGGCTGGAACCTTGGGAAAATCAGGGATTGAAAAGGGATGGAGCGGCCCGAAATGAAACAACAAGAGCTTATGGACACGGCCAGGAGAATGGTGGAAGGCGACAAGGGAATATTGGCGATGGACGAAAGCATCGCTACCTGCAACAAGCGGTTTGCGGAAATGAAGATCCCGCAAACCGAAGAGGCGCGCAGGGCCTACCGGGAAATGCTCGTGGGCGCCCCCGGGCTGGGGGACTGCATCCATGGCGCGATCCTCAGCGACGAGACGATCCACCAAAAGGCGAAGGACGGCACCCCGTTCGTCCAGATGCTCGCCGTGGGGGGGATCATTCCGGGGATCAAGGTGGACGGCGGGACGAAAAATTTGGCGGGACATCCCGGGGAAAAGATGACCGAAGGCCTGGATGGATTGAGGGAAAGGCTGGCGGACTATCACAACCTCGGCGCCCGTTTCGCCAAATGGCGCGCGGTGATCGA
>JAICXI010000327.1 GCA_025980505.1 bacterium
ATCCTGGTAAGTGCCCGACCCGGTGGCCCTCATCCGGACGGCGATGCGTCGTTTGATGTAATTGGGCTTATATTGGCGGCCGTCGAACCCCTTGGCTTTCAGGACAAAGGCGAGGATTTTTTTGAAGTCCGGGTCTTCTTCTTTGGTGGCTGTCATCGGAGGGTCCTCAAAACAGGTAATGGGGCCGAACCCCTTCTCGAAGTCCGTCCGATCGAACCGGCCCCACCAAAACCGGGCCGTCAATTCAGGGCTGGTAAACGGCTTCAAAACCCTTCTGAATGGATTCATGGTTGGAAATGATTTGCGCCGTGGAGCAATCCGGCCCCGCGAAAATGACCCGGGCCGAACCCTTTGGATCGCGGATGGGGTCCTGTAAGAATCCGCTTTCCTTGACTTCGTCCAATTCAAAAGTCTGCCCTTCCACCACGCCTTGTTGGGTTCCCGCCGTCAACAGGACGAAATCGGTCCTTTGCATGGCCTGCCGCCCCACTTCGCCGGCCGCCACGTAGCAACGGACCGCATGATCGGGCAAAGGTTTTTTCACGTGGGCTTTTTTCCACCGCTTGATTTCCGACTCGTAGGCTTGGACCTTGTCCCCCGGACGGAAGGGCGCGAAGGTTTGCTTGGCTTCCACCAGGCACCGGTTGCCGGACACCCTCAAGACTTGGACAATCGCCAGGTTCTGGACCTGGTCGGCCTCAAAACCCGAATGGGACTCCCGCAATCGGGGTGCGGTGCGGTAAACCACGAAAAAATCGCCCGGCCGGACCCCCGCCTGGCCCGGTTTCAGTTCCAGGTAAAGCCGTACGGGCGTGCTGTAGTTCAGGTCCTCATCGCCCGGTTCGATCACCTTCCCAAGGCAGGGGACTTCCGAATCGCTGGAAACCGCGTAACCGGCCTTGACGAAATAATAAAACCCCACTTGGTCGCCGATCCGGACCCTCTTTCGCTCCGGGGTGGAAACCCCGGGGAAAGCCGCCGTCCCCTTCGCGGGCGCCGCCTGGAAAGACGGCTTACCGGGCAGGGAGGATCTCGGGGACGGGGACACCGGCCGGGTCGGGAGGGGCTGGGCGGGAATCTCCTCGTCCTCCTCTTCGACCTCGATGGTCTTGGCCGTCCCCTTGGACGGATAAAACCCATAAAATCCCGTTGCCAGAAGGCAACAGGCGAAAGCCAGGATGCGCTTAATGGACATAGTTCACCTCGTCGTAAAGAGCCTTGGCCTTGGTACTCCAATCGTCTTGCCCAACGTATTGGTCCATGATGATCTCCAAATAAGGCACGGCTTGTTTTCGGATGCCGACGATATTGGAACTATTGTCCTTGATATAAGCGCAATAATAAAGGGCCGGGGCGCAAAGGTCCCCCCTTTCGGGGTACTGTTGGTAAAGTTCCCAATAAACCTGGATGGCCTTGTCGTTATCCCCCATCCAATCGCACCAGCGGGCCGCGTCGTAAAGCACCTGCGGGGCATTGGGGTCCTTCGGGTGGGCCGCCACCCAGGCCTCGGCCTGGCCCGCGACCATGGAGCTGTTCAAGGCCACCGCGAAAACAATGATGAGCGTAATGGCCGTCCAAACCAATTTCTTCATTTTCCATCTCCTTCAGATGACGGGTGAACCCCTGCAGCGGGGCGTTTTCCAGGACCACGGACCTTCTCAGCTGATTTTTGAAAAGATGCCGCTCAAGGTGTTTTTCTTGATCTTGGCTTCCTCGATCCTTTTTTGGGCCCGTTCGTTGGAAGGCTCCAGTTGGAGGATCTGGCTCCAAACCCGGATCGCCCGGTCCATGTCATTGGTGTCGAAGAATTGCTTCCCCTCGGTATACCATTTTTCCGTCATTTGCTGGATCGTGGCGTTGAGGGCCGATAGTTGTTGCATGGTCTCCGGATGTCCCGGCGAAAGCCGCAGGACCTTGTTGAATTCCTTTTGGGCCACGGCCAGGTCCCCCGACTGCCGGGCCCGGATGCCTTCCTGGTGGAATTCGGCGATTTGTTGCTCCAGCATCTGGCTTGTTTTTTGAAGGTAAGCGCTCAAATAAGCGTTCCCCTCGGCCTTGGCATAAGCCCTCTTGAAAAAATCGATGGCGGTCTGGAAGTCGCTGCGCACGTAGCTGCGCACGCCTTGTTCGAAAAGGTTGAGGATCGTTTCCTTTTCCGGATTGCCGTCCAACCCTTCCACCCCGAAGGAAAGCAGTTTGGCGATGCCTTGTTGCAGGTAGCGCCCCACGTCCTGCAGTTCGGAATTGAGTTCGTAAGCCTTGTTCCAGGCCACCAAGGCGCCCAAAAGGTCCCCGCCTTTGTAAAGCTCGATGGCGCTTTGGTTGAGGGCCTCGGCCTTGGCGCGGGACTCCTGCTGCTGGATAGCCGTTTTAAGGCTCTTTTGCAGGGTCTTCACTTGCTCGTTGTCCGGATCGATGGCCAAGGCTTGTTCCACATGGGCCAGGCCGCCGGCCAGGTCCCCCTGGCTTTGGGCGGAAAGCGCCGACTGGTAAAGGTCCCGGGCCTTGGCGCGGTTTTCCATTTCCTCCTGGATGGCCTTGACGTAGGCCTGGGCTTGTTTGTTTTCCGGGTCCACTTCCAGCGCCTTTTGGAACTCCAGGATGGCCGCTTCGTGCCGGCCTTCCCGGTATATTTGGAGGGCTCCCTTGATGACGGAGGAGGCGTCCTTGCGCTTGTCGGTTTTCGCGTCCATTTCGCGCAAGCGCGCCATGAGGGTATTGGCGTCCTTGTGGTCGGGTATCTCCTGGAGGACGCGCTTGAGTTCCCCGCGGGCCTCGTCGTAACGCCGTTTCTCGTACAGTTCCTGGGCCCGGCGCCACCATCCCGTCACGCGTTCCTTTTGCTGGCTTGATTCCATCTGGGAGATGAGGGATTGGGCCGAGGCCTTGGAGGAGGAAATGCCCTTCAAGCCCAGGTCGATCTCGCTGGGCGACGTGGCCTGCTCCATGGCGCTTTCCTTGGTGATGAACCCCTTGCGGACCAACTCGATCAGCGATTGGTCGAAGGTCTGCATGCCGTACTGGCTGTGGCCCTCGGCGATATATTGCCGGATCGTGGAAACCTTGCCGTCCGTGATCAAGGACTTGATGGTGGGCGTCACGATCATGATCTCGCAAGCCGGGACCACGCCCGCGCCGTCCGCCTTGTTGACCAACCGCTGGGAAATGACCGCCCGCAGGGTATTGCCAAGCTGGATGCGCATCTGATTTTGCTGTTCGGAGGGGAAAAAATCCAGGATACGCTCGATGGTCTGGATGGTATCCATGG
>JAICXI010000397.1 GCA_025980505.1 bacterium
GAGCAGGAGAAATGAGGATGAACCGCGAGGACGGGAAGACACGAAGGCTTGTTTTTTTGAGAAGTCATTCGGTCTTTCTTCGCGCCTTCCCGTCTTCGGGTTGGGGAGGGGCGTTATGAAGTTTTCGGTGACGGTTTTCCCGGGTTCCAATTGCGACCACGACTGCGAGTACGTGGTGCGCGACGTGATGGGCCAGGAAGTGGCGATGGTATGGCACAAGGAAACCGACCTCCAAAACCCCGATTGCGTGATCGTGCCGGGGGGCTTTTCCTACGGTGATTACCTCCGGACGGGGGCCATCGCGCGGTTTTCACCGGTCATGAAATCGGTGGCCGATTTCGCCGCCAAGGGCGGGCTGGTCATCGGCATCTGCAACGGCTTCCAGATCTTGTGCGAAGCGGGCCTTTTGCCCGGCGCCCTTATCCGCAACAAAAGCCTTCAATTCATCTGCCAAAATGTTTACGTCAAGGTGGAACGCACCGATACGCCCTTCACCGGGTCCTGCGCCCCCGGCCAGGTCCTGAAGCTTCCCATCGCCCACGGCGAGGGGAATTACTTCGCGGATGCCGAAGATTTGAAGCGCCTCAAGGACAACCACCAGGTCGTGGCGCGTTATTGCGACGCCCAGGGACGGGTGACGGCCGAGTCCAACCCCAACGGCTCGCTGGAGAATATCGCCGGAATTTGCAATGGGAACCGCAACGTTTTCGGCCTCATGCCCCATCCCGACCGTTCGGGTGAGGACGCCCTTGGAAGTCCTGACGGGCAATTCATCTGGAAATCCATCCTCGCTTCCATGGCGGCCGCGAAATGAAAAACCAGGTCGGACACGAAGCCGGTTCGATTCGCTTCGCCCGCTCCGGGGGGCCTGCGAAGGCTGGAACGATAGCCGTCAGCGGTTGGCGGCCGGCTGACAGCCAACCGCCGACGGCCGACGGCTTGAGTACCGCTCCTATTTTGGATACGCGCAAGGACTTTTTATGACCCCTTCCATCATGGACGTTGAGATCACCCCCCAGGTCGTCAAGGAACACGGGCTGAAGCCCGGGGAATACGATCGGATCTGCAAGATCCTTGGCCGGAAACCCAACATCACCGAACTGGGCCTTTATTCGGTCATGTGGAGCGAGCATTGCGGTTACAAGCATTCCCGCGCCCTTTTGAAAACCCTTCCAACCAAGGGCCCCCATGTCCTGCAAGGGCCCGGGGAGAACGCCGGCATCGTGGATATCGGCCGGGGCTGGGCGGTGGCCTTTAAAGTGGAATCCCACAACCATCCCTCGGCCATCGAGCCTTACCAAGGCGCGGCCACGGGCGTGGGCGGCATCCTGCGCGACATCTTCACCATGGGCGCCCGGCCCGTGGCTTCCTTGAATTCGCTGCGTTTCGGGCCGCTGACCGACCCCAAGGTCAAGCGGCTTTTCACCGGAGTGGTCAAGGGCATCTCCGATTACGGCAACTGTATGGGCATCCCGACCGTGGCCGGGGAAGTGGTTTTCGACGAATCCTACACGGAAAACTGCCTGGTCAACGCCATGAGCGTGGGACTGGTGCGGCACGAGCACATCATCAAGGGAAAGGCCTCGGGCGTGGGCAATCCGGTCATCTATATCGGCGCCACCACGGGCCGGGACGGCATCCACGGCGCCACTTTCGCCTCCACGGAGATCACGGATGAATCCACGGAAAAACGAAGCGCGGTCCAGGTGGCCGATCCCTTCATGGAAAAACTGCTGATGGAAGCCACCCTGGAGTTGATCCACAGCGACCTCTTGGTGGGCATCCAGGACATGGGGGCCGCCGGCCTCACCTGCTCCACCTGTGAAATGGCCAGCCGCGGCGGGGCGGGCATTGAGATCGATGTGGCCAAGGTGCCCCAGCGGGAAAAGGGAATGACGCCTTATGAGATCCTGCTTTCCGAATCGCAGGAACGCATGCTGTTGGTGGCCAAGCCCGGCTGTGAACAGAAAGTCCATGACATCCTGGCCAAGTGGGACCTTCACGCGGCCACCATCGGGTTCGTGACCGACACGGGCCGAATGGTGGTCAAGGAAAAGGGGAAGGTTGTGGCGGATGTTCCGGCCGAATCCCTGACCGAAGCCCCGGTGTACCATCCCGCCAAAAGCGAGCCGGCCGTCCTGCGGCAACACCGGCAGTTCGATGAGAAGACGGTCCCGGTCCCGGAAAACCTCGGTGAAGTACTGGAAAAACTCCTGTCCGACCCCACGATCGCCAGCAAACGCTGGGCTTACCGCCAATATGACCACATGGTCCGGTCCAACACCCTCATCCGGCCGGGCTCGGACGCGGCCGTCATCCGGGTGAAAGGCACCCCCCTGGGGCTGGCCATGGCCATCGACGGGCTGGGTTCCTATTGCGCCCTGGACCCCTATGAAGGTGCGAAAATCGTGGTGGCCGAGGCGGCGCGCAATATCGCCTGCTCGGGCGCCGAACCCATCGGCATGACGGACTGCCTGAATTTCGGCAGTCCGGAAAAACCGGAAGTCTACTATTACTTCGACCGGGTCATCGCGGGTTTGGGCGACGCCTGCCGGGCCTTCAA
>JAICXI010000277.1 GCA_025980505.1 bacterium
CCCGGTCAGGCCCATCCATTGCATGAGGGTGCCCGATTTACGGAATACCATCCAGGCGATCACCAGGTTCAACACCAGGCTGGAGGCGATTTCCCACTCGGAAAAACGGTCCTTGAGGAGGATCAAGGTGGCGAAAACCGCCGGTCCCACCAGGAGGGGAATGGCGAAGGGCACGATGCCCAGTTCCTCGCCGCCGATGGCCATCATTTTCTGGTCCCAAACCACGTCCCTCAAGGCCACCACCAGCACCAACAACCCTCCCGCCACCTGGAAGTCCCCGGTATGGAGGCCGAGCGCCGCCAGGACGGGCGGCCCCACCAGGATGAAGAGGATTCCCACCCCTCCCGCGGTCAAGACGGACCCGTTCACCATTTTTCGACGCCGGTCCGGGGAAAGGTTGCCGGTGATTTGAAGGAAGGCCGGCAGGACCCCCAGGGGATCCATGGCCACGAACAGGGGGAGGAAAAGGCTTAAAAATTCCGAAAAGGTCATGGCGTTCCAGTAAGGGAAAGGGTGTCCACGGCCGTCATTCTAGCACAGGTGGGGCGGAAGGCCGGAGCGGGATCCCCCCCGGAAACCCCGGTGCCCGCCTTTTAATATGGATTCGTGTTGCAGGGGCCGGCGCCGTTTTGGTCCGCGGGGGATTGCTCATAGGCGTAATAAGGAAGGCTGCTGTTCACCCGGAAGCAAAAGGAAGGCCCGGTGATTCCCCCCGTCACGATCTGCGTCCCCAGGCTGGTGACCTGCACCCAGGCATGCCCGGCCATGGAGCCCAGCTTGAGGCAATAAACGTCGCCCACGTCCAGGTAATAATTGCCCGGCGTCAGGGCCTTGCCGTTGATGACCGAACCCGGGGTGCTCCCGCCTCCATGACTGGGCGTGGGAGGGACCAGCAGGTTGTACTTGGAACTGTAGGAATCGCTTGAGAAAGAGGAATCGGCCGGGACGTAATCGAAATCCACCAGGTTTCCGTTGCCCATGTAGGCAATGCTGGCATTGAAGCCGGTTTGGGCGTCCAGCATGTCGTAGGTGCTCCCCGCCGGGCTGAAGGCCACGTCCCACCCGGCCCCCGAGGTGATTTGGCCCGAAAGCAGCGCATCCGCGGCGAAACCGTAGGTGCCCCCGGTGCTCAAGGGGAGGTTGGTGGTGCTGCAGTCGCGTATCAGGGATCCCAGGTTGACCGAAACTGTGGCGGGCGACGAGCCGCCGAAATCCAGGCGCGCCGCGCCCAGGGCCAGGGCCTGGTGGGTGGCGGCGTCGTTGAGCTGCAGGCTCAGCACTTCCCCGGACAGGGCCGGAACGCTGGCCGTGAAAAGGACGCTTCCGGAAATGGAAGCCGTGGAAAAGGCGCCCGTACCGCCTTCCACGGCCACCGCCCCTCCGCCTTCAACCTTGTACAAGATCTCGTTGCTCGCGGCGCCCAGCAAGGCGGCCCTGACCTCGTTGGACAGGGGCACGGAAAAGGACAGGGACACCAGGTGGTCCGGGGACAGGGGCCGGGCCGATTGGCAGCCCCAAAAGGCCGCGCCGCACAGGATCGAAAGGGCCGGAAACAGGAACCGGGTCGGGTGTTTCTTTTGCCGCCTCAAAGTTTCACCTCGTAATGGGTGCCCAGGGTCCAAAGGTTGTAAATGACTTTCACCCGGCTTCCATCCGCGGCTTGGCCCATGTTTTCCCAGGCCACATAGTCGAAAGCCGCGAAAATCCTCAAGCTTGAAACCCCGTCCAGCTTGATCCGGTAGGAAGGCTCCAACTCATACAGCCAACCGCCGCCGTCGTAAAGGTACGAAGGGTCGCCCGGGGCGTAATCGTTGGGCAGGATGGCTTTGACCTGGCCGGTCAGGGCAAAATCCCCGAAGGAATAGGAAGGGCTCACGTAAAACCGCGGCCCGAAGGAGTTGTGGGGTTCGGTGGTGAATTGTTGGTTCGAGTCAAGCCGCTTGGAGGGGAGCCAGGCCTGGGCGCCCACCTCGAGGGAAAAGGCCTTGGGGTTGGACCAGCCGTAGGAAGCGTTGAAGTTGGCGCCCACCTGCAGGAGGTTTGCCCCGTTGCCCTGGGTGGGCAGGGAAAAATAAGACGAAAGCCGGAAAGTCTCGACTTGGTTGTCCGCGTAGGCCTGTACGTGGTTGAGGGCCAGGAACACCGAATCACCCAGCTTCAGGTCGGTTTGCGGCACGTTTTGTGCGTAACTGGGGTTGAAGACGCCCGAATAAAGGTAGCCGGCGGCCGCGCCGAACTCCCCCGAACCCGTCGGGAAGGACAAGCCGTAAAGGGCGCTGGCGCCGAACCCCCGGCCCCGGTAGCGGCTGTCGATGAATTCGGTCGGGATATTGGAGGCCACTTGCTTGGCTTCCCAGGTGGAGTCGCCCGTGGGCAGGTTCAACGCCACGTTCAGCAGGGACGGCAGCGAAAAACTCTTGAAATGGAATTCCCCGCCCACCACCGTGTCGGAAAGGGCCGTTAGGTTCCGGGTCTCGGCGGACCCCACCGAATCGGTGTAGCTTCCATTGCCGAACTCCGCCTGGCCGTAAAGGCTGACGTCCGAAACCGGCTTGAAGGACACCGAAAGGGGCGTAAGGATTTCCCATCCGTTGAAGGGGCTCACATAATTGGAAGTCCAACTGTCGAATTGGACGCCCAAGTTCAATTCACCGGCGCCGGCCGGCGCGAGGGCCAAGAATGACATCAAGGCGGGGATCCATATCCGGAACCGGCTCACGGGAGCACCTCCACCGGATTGACGTTGACCTGGATCTGCAGTTTGACGGCCCCTCCCACCGCGGGATCGGTGAAGGTGTTGTCCGCCAGGTTGACCCCGGGGTCCGTGGACAGGTTGCCCCCCTGGCCATCGAAATGCCCGTTCACCCCGAGCCCGGCCACGAACAGCCCGTTCAAGTCGCCCAAGGACAAAGCGCCGTCCCACCCGTTGGAGCCGCCGGAATCGCCCGGAGGGTTGGTGCCGTTGGAAGGGCCCCCGGTTTGGTCCGGCGGGAAGTGGGCGTTCTGTCCGCCGGTGTAAAGGGTGGTGTGGCCGTCGTAATTCGTGTAAACCGTGCCGTCCAACACATGCAGGTCGACCCGGTGGGTGTCCGGGTCATAGTCCATTTCGAACTGCGTTCCCCGCACGCCGCAAACCACGCCGCCCCCCTCGACCTCGAAGGAGGACGTGGGCGTAAGTAGTTTCCGGACCTTGGCCAAAAGGCCGCCGAAGGCCAGTTTGAACTTGAGGATCTTTTCCTTGGCGGAAGGTTGTTGAAGGCGGGTCAAGGTGAAGGAACTATTGGGCCGGACGTCAAGTTCGGAGCCGTCGAAAAGCTGGAGGACGGCCCGCGAGTCCTTGCCCGTGGTGACGCTTTCCCCCTCGGCAACGGAGGCGTCCTTCTGCGCGGGCCGCGTCTTTTTGCCCTTCTTGGCCTGCACGGTCACCTTGCCCTGCACTTGGGTGAAAAGGGCGCCGGTGGGCGCCGCTTCCAACAACCCGGTCGTGAAGGCCCCGAGCAACCCGATTAAGAAAAACCTTTTCATGTCGATGTTCCTGCCGTTGGACTGGGTGAAACCGCCGTTTCCCGCGGGGCGCTGTATTTTATCCCAAAACTTAAAAAGTTGGCAACAAACGTTGGAGAAGGACAATGCCTCAGTTTGATGAGGAGTCCGCTTTACCCTCACTCCGGCCCTTTTGCCCTGAGGCCCTCGAAGGGCTCCCCTCAAGGGAG
>JAICXI010000321.1 GCA_025980505.1 bacterium
CCTTGTCGACGCTGCCGAGGATGCGGCATTCCAGGAACCCCGCCATTTTGGGGAAGATGGGATGCCTCAAGACCGGGCTTTCCTGGAAGGCTTCGCCCGCCAAAAGGTTTCCTTCCGGCTCCACGTGCTTGAAAAATTTCTGGGCCACTTCCTTTTGGCCCGTCCCCAGGAAATTCAAGACGAAGCCCTGGGCCCGCTTCGCGACCTCGAAGGTATGGGAACCTTTCTTCAACCCCACCGCCACTAGGGGGGGCTGGAAGGAGGCCTGGGTCACCCAACTGACGGTGGAAGCCGCGGTTTTTCCATCGGCCCTTGAAGTCAGGATGTAAAGGGCATGGGGGATCATGCGCAGGATCTTTTTCTTCGCGTCTTCGTTCACGGGCGCCCTCCGAATCGAGATGGGATGTCCGGGGACAGTTTAACAGCGGCTTTTTCCGGGCGCCACCGGACGGTGATATTTATAGGGAAATGAAGCCGGGGCCCGTGTTAAACTCCCCTTCCGATTGATGCGACAAACTCCGGATTCCGGAAAGGCTACCTTGGATTTCACCGAAGCGCTTAAAAAACTCGTGGAGCTCCAAACCACCGATTCGGGCCTGGACGACCTGGACCGCGTCCGGAAGGGCTTCCAAAAGGAGGCCGCGGCCATCGAGGCGTCCCTGGCGGCCCTCCAGGCGAGGATCCAAGACGAGAAGAAGGCCTTGGACGAGCTGCTGAAGGCGCGCAAGACCTGCGAGATGGAAGTGGGAGCCTTGGATTCCAAGATCCAGAAATACCAGGGCCAGGAATCGGAAGTCAAAAGCAACGAGCAGTTCGCGGCCTTGAAGCAGGAAATCGAGAAAAGCAAAGAGGAAAAATCCAAGTCCGAGGAAAAGGTCCTCGAGATCCTTTTCAAGGAAGACACGCAAAGGGCCGAGCTCCAGCGGCTGGCCGGGGAACTGGCCGGGGCCGAAAAACAAGCCGCCCAGGCCCGGGAGGGCCTCCGGCAAAAGACGGCCGATTGCGAAAAGGCGGCGCTGGAGAAGAAAGCCGAGCGCGTGAAACAACTGGCGGAACTGCCGCCCGACTTCGCCCAGGGTTACGAGGCCTTGCGCGGCAACGGGAAGAAAATCGCCCTGGCCCAGATCCGCGAGGATCTGACCTGCAGCGGATGCCATATGAGCGTCCCGCCGCAGACCCTGAACGAAATCCGCAAGAACATCGGAATCCAACGCTGCAACTGCGGCCGGTATCTTTACGAAAAGGTTTGACGGGGCGCCGCAAAAGTATTTTTTGAACGGAACGATCGGTTCACGAACCCATCGTGAGGTGGCCCGACGGAATGAATTCCCCCCTCGGGAAGGGAAAACTATACTTAAGGGTTCCTCTAAAAATTACCCTTTTGGTTCTGTTGCCGCCCCAAAATAAGGTTTTCGTGGCGCCTGCGTGTCTTGGTGGTGGCTATTTAGAGGTTCCCTTAAGTTCCTCTGCGTTTTGCCGTCATTGCGGGGAATGGCCGCCGAATAGGCGGCCGGTGATGACGAAGCAACCCAAGTTTAATTAAGTTTTTTACGAAAAATCGGCAGCCGCGGCCAAAACCGTCCATAACGGCTACCTCCCTATCCCAAAAGCGCCCAGGGGGTAAAATCCCTATGTGTCCCCAAGGCCAAAGCCCCTTTTTCAAGGGGAGGGTGAAGGTGGGTTTGCCAAGCGGTGGATTCCTTTTTTAGGTATCCTGTTAAGACCGGTTGGGGTTATCCGCCGCCGGGGCTTCCGGATGGCGGAATGGAAAGGTGCTTATGAGCATCTTGACGGCTAAAAAAGTCCTGAGAATCGAAGCCGAGGGCTTGCTGGGCCTGGCCCGCAAGACCGGGGCTTCCTTCGCCTCGGCGGTCCGGCTGGTTTTAAGGTCCAAGGGCCGCGTGGTGGTGACGGGCATGGGCAAATCGGGCCTGGTGGGGCGGAAGATCGCCGCCACCCTTTCTTCCACCGGGACCCCCGCCCTCTTCCTGAGCCCCGCCGAAGCCCTTCACGGGGACATGGGCAAGGTGGCCCGGGGCGACGTGATCCTGGCCCTTTCCAACAGCGGCGAAACCGAAGAACTCAAGGCCCTCCTGCCCCACCTGGGAAAAATGGGGTGCCGGATCATCCTCTTCACCGGCAACCCCCATGCCTCCGCGGCCCGGTTGAGCGACGTGGTGGTGGACGTGGGCGTGAAAAAGGAAGCTTGCCCCTTGCGGCTGGCCCCGACGGCCAGCACGACGGCGGCCTTGGCCATGGGCGACGCCCTGGCCGTGGCCCTGATGGAGTCCCAAGGGTTCACCGAGAAGGATTTCGCCCTTTTCCACCCCGGGGGCGAGTTGGGACGGCGGATGCAGTTGCGGGTGTCCGACATCATGCGGCGGGGCCGCCAGGTCCCGAAGGTCCCCCTGGGGGCTTCCTGGGAGAAGGTGGTCCGGGAAATCAACGCCAAGAAGGTCGGCTGCACCTGCGTGGTGGACGGCCGCGGACGGCTGAAGGGAATCATCGTGGACGGCGACTTGCGCCGCTCCATGCTCAAGGACCCCGACATCCGCCGCTGGAACGCGGAGAAGCTCCGAACCCCCTCCCCTTCCACGGTCTCCGCCGAACTTTCCCTGGCCCACGCCCTCCAATTGATGGAGCAAAAGGCCATTTTCCAATTGATCGTGGTGGACGGGCGCCGGCGCCCGGTGGGGCTGGCGCACCTGCACGATTTATTGGGCCGGGGACGGGTCAAGATCGTCTGACGGCGGTTCATTCCATTTCAAAAGGCTGGGACGGCATGGGCATCCAAAACGTAAAACTCCTCTTAACCGACGTGGACGGAATCCTGACCGACGGCAAGGTTTATGGGGGGGGCAAGGACGAGTTTGTGGGCTTCGACATCCAGGACGGCATCGGCCACCGCCTGGCCGTCACCGGGGGGATCCGGGTGGGCTGGCTTTCGGGCCGGGTTTCCAGGCCCGTGGCCCTGCGGGCCAAGCAGCTGAAGGTTCCCATCCTTTACCAGGGCCAGCTGGACAAGTTGACCACGGCCCGGGCCCTTTGCGCGAAGGAAGGCTTGAAGCTTTCCCAGGTGGCTTACCTGGGCGACGACTTGATCGACCTGCCCCTCCTCACCCGCGTGGGCTGGTCGGCCACCGTGCCCTATGGGCGTCCGGAAGTGAGGAAGGCGGTCCATTACGTCACCCGGGCCGGCGCCGGCGACGGCGCCTTCCGGGAGGTGGTTGAAAAGATCCTCAAGGCAAAGGGCCTTTGGGCCCGGGCCCTGCGGTTGTTCCACCAAACCAACGGACACAAGGCTTCCTTTTCCCACGACGTCTTCGATTGAGGCCGGA
>JAICXI010000270.1 GCA_025980505.1 bacterium
AAAGGTCCCAATAGCCGGTTTGGGCGGTAAACCGGCTCATCATGACCAGGGCGATTTCCGTGCAAAGGATCCCCCAAAGCATGAACCAGCGCGGGTCGCGTTTGTGGATCATGTTGCCGATGAAGGGCATCATGAGGCCCGAAACCAGCGCGGCCGGGGTGAAGAGGTTGCCCGTCTGCCGCGCGTCCAGGTTGAGGACGGTGGAGGCGAAAATGGGCAGGAGGAACATGAGCACGTACAACACCGCGCCCACGGTGGCGATCACCAGGGTGCCGTTGACCAGGGCCCAACTTTTGTAAAGCCGCAGGTCCACGATGGGGTTCTCGTGGGTCAGTTCCCACCACACAAAGGCCGGCAGGCAGATCCCCGCCGTCAGGGTGAAGGCGAGGATGAGGGGGGAGGAAAACCAGTCGTCGTGCTGGCCCTTCTCCAGGACATACTGCAGGCAGCCCATTCCCACCACTAAAAACGTCAGCCCCACCGTATCCACCGGCGCGTTTTTCATGCGCTCATGGATGTGGGCGTGTTGCTTTTCCACCTTGTGGTCGGTCACGTAAAGCCCGGCCAGGAAAATGGCCAGGAGGCCGATGGGCAGGTTGATGTTGAAGATGGACCGCCATCCGAAATGGTCCGTCAGGTAACCGCCCAAGGGCGGGCCGATGGTGGGGCCGATGATGACCACCATGCCGTACAGCGCGCTGCCCAGGCCGATCCGGTCCGGGAAAGCCTCCTGGATAAGGGCCTGGGAAGTCGGAAGGATGGCCCCACCGGCGATACCCTGGAGGACCCGGAAAAAAATGAGCGTCCCCAAGTTGGGGGCCAGGCCGCAGGCCACCGAGGAAGCCGTAAACAAGGCCACGCTGGTGATGAAATAGCGCCTTCGGCCGAACCGCGCCGCCAGCCACCCCGAGATGGGCAGGATGATGGCGTTGGAAATGATGTATCCCGTCACCACCCATCCGATGTCATCCAAGGTGGCACCCAGGTTGCCCATCATGGTGGGAATGGCCACGTTGACAATGGAAGTGTCGATCATCTGGAGCAGGGAGGCAAGGCCGGCCGTGACCACGATCATCAACGCTTCCCGGGAAACGCCTTTGGGGCCCATACCCACAACCTCGCACCGCTGGATTCAAAAACGCGGGACGGGACGATTAACGGCGGCCTTCTCCCCGGGTGGGAAAAGGAGGGAGAAACCTTGGGTCGTTAAGCGCCTCGTTCCGGAGCGGGGCTATTTTGGGGAAAAGACGACGACCGGCATATGACAGCGCTCAGTGAAGGGGGGCCCTTCCCGCTAAAAGGAGGATTCGCCGGAGGACGGGGCGGAGAAGGCCAGGGAATTGAAAAACTTCTCCTCATCCGGGAAGTTCTTCGCCTTCAATGCCGCGGGTATGCCCGGGCTTTGAAAATCCAGCACCAACTTTTCGAACTGCACCGCGTAGACCCGCTGGTTCACCATCACGATACGCCGGACGATGCGCGACCAGGCTCCCGGACTTAATCTCCGGGTAAAGTCGAACTCGCAGGCCGGATGGCCCCGATAAGCGAAAGCCCGGCGGGTCATCTCGGGCAATTTAAAGTCGTGCTGGAGTTGGAGTTCTTCCATGTCAAAAACCGAAGCCGGGGTTTCCCCGATACCGTCGAGCACTTCCCGGTAATGGACCCAGTAAGAGGCTTGCTTGACGCCGGCCCGGTTTTTCATCTCCAGGGTCCAGGACGCCTGTTCGGAGACGGGCTCGCCGGGCACGGCCACGGAAAAGCCGCCCTCCGGGCTTGTCAGCTGGTACCAGGCCTGGGCCCGGCCGCGAACCGGCAAAAGCCCCAAACCGCACAGGAAGATCGCCACCCCAAAACCCTTTAACTTTTTCACGCTTTTTCCTTTCCGATTTTGGCCGGGTGACCGGCTCCGTTCGAACGCCAAATCCGTCGAGGATCCCGTCCCTAAAAGCCGATGCGCCTTCATCCCCCGCCGGCGCGTCCCCCCTTTTCCGTCATTTCCTCCGTGCGACTCTCCTTCGTGCCACTTTCCGGGCCGCCTTCTTTAACGGCCCCGGGGGAACGGCCGGGAAATACTTCCGGAGGCAGAAAAGGTAACCGGCCCAAAGGAACATGACGATCGCGCCCGACAAACCGGCCCGGGAAAGGGAGCCCGCCTGGCTCATGCGGGCGATCTCATCCATCGGCAAACCCTGTCGCAGGCAGACCTCGATCATCTTATCCGGCGTGTTAAGGAACATGGAAAGACCCATGAGGAGGTAATAAACCAAACCGATCCGCCAGACCCGCCTTTGCAGGCGGTAGAAGCCCCAGGCCAGGTAAGCGTTCAAGGCCGTCAATAAAGACATGAGCATGAGGCCGGGAAGGCCGGACACAACCCAACCGAAAAAAACGCCCGTGAAATTCAAGAGGGCCAGGACGGGAAGCATCAGGACCGCCTGCAGGGCTGAAAGGAGGCTCAAGCCTAAAACCGGGAGCGGCACTCGGTCCGTCCAACCCTCCCCCGGATCCTTGGTTTCGCAGGTTGCCTTAACGTTGGGCCTGGAATAAAAATAAATCAATATCGCCGGAAGAAGGATGCCCAGGACGGCGAAAAACCCAATGACGGTCAGGTGGATGACCAGGAGGGTGCCGGGGGAAAGAGTTTGGTAAAGATCCCTTTCAGCGTCGGTGGGGAAAAAAACGGCCTTCAGCGAAACCAGGGTGGCGGCCAATCCCGCCAACAGCCAAAACCAGGAGGCCATGAGGGTCAGGGCCCGCGCCCAGCGCCTGGCGAACAAGGAACCGAATCCAAGCGTTATCCAAAGTGCGGAAAGGAAAAGAAAAAAGGCGAGCCCCATCAGGAAAAACTTGGGGGGAAAATCCGGGACCTTGGAACCCATACCCGGTATGAAAACGGCTAAAAGGCCGAAGCCAAAACCCAGTAAAAGCTCCAAAACCCCGAACAAGATGAGGCCGGTTTGGCAGCCTTGGAAAGTCGTGGACCTGCGGGGTTTGCGGGCCATATCGCCTCCTCATACCGGATTTAATACCGGAATGATTCTACCCTTTTCACGTCGGCCCTCCACGATCTTTGTCGAAGGCTTCCTTCCTCCACCCTCTCTCCACCCCCTTCGGCCCAAATCGGCAAAAGCCGGATAAAATAATGAAAGAAAGAATCAACCCCCGGAAAGAGGATCTATGCCGGATGCCCATTTATCCATTGAGCGGAGGGTCCACCCCCGCATTTCCATTAAGGTGCCCGTCAAGTACCGCCCGGAAGAAGACCGCGAGGTGCTCAAGACCATCGAGAAATGGCGGAATTCGGAGAAGAACGCCTACACGCTGGACTTGAGCGTGGGCGGAATGAACCTGGTGCTGGACCAAACCTTGAGGATTGGCGAGATCCTGAAGTTCGACCTTTATCTTCTGGACGGGGTCGTCATGGTGACGGTTTACGCGGAAGTCAAATGGTCCAACCCCAAGGGCACCGGACTGCGCTTCCTCATGATCCCGGAAGACGAGCAGGCGGCCCTCAAGGCCTTTTTGGAAAAATCCGCCCTCCACTAAACCCCGGCCGCGAAACCCTTCCTCCCGGGACGCCCCCCATCAAAAGGTCCGTACCACCAGGAATTTGCCGGTCTGCAGGGTCTTCCCCCCCAGTTGGACCGCATAATAATAGATGCCCGGGGCCACCGGATAGCCGTTTTCGTTCCAACCGTTCCAGACCGCCATCCACCCAAAGGACCCGCCTTGCCACACCTCTTCCCCGGCCACGGTGTAGATGCTGACCGTTGCTCCCGTTGG
>JAICXI010000446.1 GCA_025980505.1 bacterium
GCATCGCGGCGACGGCCTTCCGGTTCCAACCCCAATTTTTCCGCAGCCGGGTTTATCTCATCCGCAAGTAACGCCGATTCCAAGGAGCACGCCGTGAAACTAGCCACTGCCCAAGACATCAAGCGCATCGACGAATCGGCCGTGAAGGAACACGGACTGGCGATTTCCCAACTCATGGAATCGGCCGGCCAGGCGGTCGTGGGGGCCCTGGAGGAAAGGTGGAAGGGATTAAGGTCCCTCACCGTTGGAGTGCTTTGCGGACGGGGCCACAACGGAGGGGACGGACTGGCGGCGGCACGCCTTCTCAAACGAAAGAAGGCCAGCGTGGTGGCCGTGGTCACGGGGGAAGCGGAAGACCTGGCGGAGGAAACCCGCAGACAGTACCAAAGGGCCAAAGCCGCCAAGGTCCCCATCCTTTCCCTGCTGGACGCCGACGGACTCCCCTCGGTTCGGGCGGCGCTGGAAGAATGCGACCTCCTGGTGGATGCCTTATTCGGAACGGGCCTTTCACGGCCTGTGGAGGGACTGAACCGGGAGCTGATCCGGTTGGCGCGGGGGTTGGGAAAGCCGGTAGTGGCCGTCGACATACCTTCGGGACTTTCGGCCGACTCGGGTTCGGCCCTCGGCGAAGTTTTGCCGGCCCAACTAACGATCACCTTCGGCCTGCCCAAGATTGGCTTTTACACCGCTTCGGGGTCCGCTTTGTCGGGGGAGGTCCGGGTGGCCGACATCGGATTTCCCGAACAACTCCTGAAAGCCGCCTTCTTAAGAAACGAGGTTACCGACCCCCTGCTGGTCCAAAAGTCGCTTCCGCGTTACGACGATAATGCCCATAAGGGGATCCGCGGGAGGGTCTTGGTGGTGGCCGGCGCCACGGGATTGACGGGTGCGGCCACCCTTTGCGCCTATGGGGCCCAACGCATCGGGGCGGGTTTGGTGACCGTAGCCTGCCCGGCAAGCCTCAATGCCATTTTGGAAGCGAAATTGACCGAACCCATGACCGCCCCGGTGCCCGAAGTCGAAGGCGGTTTCCTCTCCCTGAAGGCGTCCGGCCGTATCCTTTACCTGGCCACCAACGTGAATTCGGTCGTGATCGGGCCCGGCATCGGACGGCACCGGGAAACGGGGCAGTTGCTGCGCGACCTTTTGACCAAGCTTACCGTGCCTATGGTGGTGGATGCGGATGCCCTCCACCTGTTGGGGGGGCAATTGGAACTTTTCAGGGCCGTGAGGGCCCCGGTTGTTTTAACGCCCCATCCGGGCGAGGCGGCCTGGCTTTTGAAGACAACCATCGGTGAAGTGGAGCAAAACCGGGTGAAAGTTGCGAAGCAAATAGCCGAAGGCTATAATGTGACCGTTGTCTTGAAGGGCCGTTACACCGTCATTGCCAACCCCCAGGGAGCGGTCCGAATCAATCCCACGGGAAACCGCGGGTTGGCGACGGCCGGAACGGGCGACGTCCTATCCGGCGTGATCGGCGGGCTGCTGGCCCAACGCCTATCCGCCTTTGACGCCGCCTCGACGGGAGCCTATCTGCACGGTTGGGCCGGGGAAAGGGCCAGCCGAAGGCTCGGCTTGGATGGATTGCTGGCGGGGGACCTCTTGCCTTTCCTGCCCCGTGTATTACGGAAGGCAAGGGAAGAGCTTGTGCCTCCGAAGGGGAGTCCGGCACCGACCCGGGAAAGTAAGGGGGCCAGGTCCAACCGGATATTGCCGCGTCAACGTAAAAAAGAAAGATCGGGTTGAGCGAAGCGGGCAAGCCTGGTGGGCCACTTGCGAGTCGTGATGAACCAAGACCCAAGACGGATTAATTCGCGCCCGGGGTTGAACCCCGGGCCATTGGAGCCTTATGGCTGCCGCAACCGAACTTCAAAACCAATGGGACGCGTTCCTCAAGCTGGTTGAAGTCAGGGAACCGCGCCTCCACGAGCACCTCAAGACCGCACGGATCAAGGAAGTGACCAAATATAACCTGGTGGTTTACGCGAAAACGCCCGAAGATCTGAGGGAAATCGAGGTTGGCCTCAAGGTCTATCATGATAAAATAAGTGAGTTCACACCCATGGTTTTCGGCGACCACCGGGGTGTTAAAACCGAACTCGCCTCCGATGAGGATTGGCGGGAGGCGGAGCCGAAAGGGGCCCCGGCGGCGGCACCGGCCGGC
>JAICXI010000043.1 GCA_025980505.1 bacterium
CATTTTTTTACCCTCCTGCAGGCTCCAAAGCCGGCGTGTCACGGTTTTCCGGAAGACGGCCAGGAACCGGTGGTGGAGCCCTTCCACCTGTGCCTTGGACAATTCCACGCCCCGGTAATGCAGGGTGGAGGAGTAGGGTTTCCGTTCGATGTGAATGCCTGGAAATTGCCGGGTGAGCGGTTGAAGGGCCCGCCAAAGCCGCCTGGCTTCGGACCTGAAAATATGGCGCAGGGCCGGTGGGGCCATTTGGAGGCCGCCGGGAAGGCCCTCGGCCTCGAAACCGTGGGTGCCCACCATGGGAAAGCCTTTCAGACCGGAAACCCTCCGCAACCCCTCCACGTGGCGGCCACTGACGAAAATGACGGGGTACCGGCGCTTCAGCCGGTAAAGCAGGGCCCGATTCGATTTCGACAGGCGGGACCGTTCGGGGTCATCGTCAAAGTCGGTCAAGGTGCCGTCGTAATCCAGGAGGATGAGGAGGCGTTTCGACCGTAATTTCTCCGCGAATTTTTGGGAAGGGCTTTTCATGATTGAAATTATATTACCAGGCGGGACGGCTAGTCACGGAAATGAAGCGCCCGGCGGGGGAAGCCGAAAAGCGCCGGTCCGGGGTTTTGATTTGGGGGAATGTCCCGCGGGTTCCACTATAATTGAAAGCGTGTTTGCGGCTTGCCGGTTCATTTAATCGAGGAGCGGATATGAAATTTCTTCCTTATAAGAGAGTGTTGTTTTTTTCTTTCGCGGCATTGGGTTCGTTTTCGGACCTTTACGGCTATACCTCCACGGATTATTACAACGCGGGCCTCCAGCTTTATCAGTCCCGAAACTACGCACAGGCAAACGCCTATTTCAGCGCGGCCCTCCAGGCGGACCCTCATAACGCGGCGGCCCTCCAGGGCCGGGCCAATTGCTATTACGCGCAAGGCCGATACCCGGAGGCCCTTGCCGACTACCGGCAAGTCCAGGCCCTCCAGCCCGACAACACCCGGTTGGCGGCTTTTATCCAGGCCTTGCAATCCAAGGTGGGTGGAGGTTCCCCGGCGGCTTCCGGCGCCAACGCGGGGGGAAGCCCTCTTTCCCAGGGAGAGGCCCTTTACCAGCAGCGGCAATATGCGGCGGCCGTGCCTTATTTCCAAAAGGCCGCCGGGGAAAACCCGAGGGACTCGACGGCTTTCTACTACCTGGGTGCCGCCCAAATGCAGGCCGGCGACCTGAAGGATGCGGCCGTGGCTTTGGGCATTTCCAACCGGCTGAAACCCAATCCTTCCGTAGAGGCCTACGTCAACCAGCTGAAATCCAGGCTCGGCCCCGACGACCAGCAGTGGGTGGACGGCCAGATTTCGGCTTCCACCACGGCTTCAACGGCCCGGGTGGCGGCACCCCCGGCCTCCGGGAATTTAGGGGTCCGCCTGGAACCGGCTTTGTATTGGGTGAGCCTGGCGGATTTCACCGCCGCGGTTGAGAGCGCCCAGAAAGCGGCCCAACAGCAGCAAGCTTCCGACCCAACCTTGAGTTTCAACGCCGGCGTGCCGACCGGTTATTTCGGCGGGGGAGTGGAACCGGTGGTGAAATTGGGGCCGGATTTGGAACTGGGCCTTCCGCTGGCCCTGCTCCCGGTCGGGACGGTTTCCATGAACACCCAGGACAACAACGGCAACAGCAACAGTTCCGCCTTCGCCATCAGCGGCTTCAGCGCGGGATTGACCGGCCGGCTCCTGATCGGCAAAGGGGACTTCCAGTTTTTCGTGGCCGGGGGGCCCCTAGTTTGCCCCGTCAACATCGCCTTGACGGGAAGTACGGCCAGCGGGGGCACGACGCTCACCGGGAGCGGGAATTTCTCCGCCTTGGCCTTGGGCGGCCAGGCGCAGGTGGGCTTGGACTGGCATTTGGGGGATAGCTTCGTGGTCAGCCCCGTGGCGGGCTACCAACTGGCCGGGGCCGGTTCCTTTCCCGGAACCCTCTCCGTCGGCGGCGGGGGTTTTTCCGGCTCTTCCTCGGGACAATTGGAGTTCTCCACCAGCACGAACACGATTTATTTCCTGGCCAGCGGCCAGGCGCCGGCGTCCGGCGACCGGCCCCTCCAAGTGGATTTGAGCGGCATTTACGGCGGTGTCCAGGTTTCGGCTTTCTTCTAAGGGATCGTAACAAAGTCCCTGTTTGCCACGGAGACACAGCTTTAAATTGGGGACAATATCTTTAAGCTCCTATTGTTTGCTGCCATTGTGACCTGGCTTCGCTAAAGCTACGCCAGACGGGGAATGATTTGACGACTTGTGGGCCGTAGCCTTTGGCGAAGGCTCAAGCAACCCAAGTTTAAATAAGCCTTTGCGAAAAATCGGCAGCCACGGCTAAAACCACCCATGAACGGTTCGGCTTCCTGCGGTCGCTCACCGCAGGCTGGGGTTGCCTTGGTCCTGAGTGATCGAAGCGAATCGAAGGGTTCGCCTCGAAATTCGAGGCTCGCAATGACGACTAAACATAACCGAGACCTAAAAACTAGAAACTAAAGATATGGTTCCCTTTAAATTCAGGTTTGCTTTTCCGGGAAAAAAAGGGGGAAGGGGGTAGGCATCCCGCCCCCTTTCTGTTATAAAATTCGGGCCTTTCACTTACCGGAGAAACCATGAAGAATCCGCTTCCAACGCAAAAAATCGCCTGGCTCTGCGCGACCCTGCTTTGGGCCGGGACCTCGAACGCTTTTGCCCTCGATCCGACCCCTTCCCCGGAAACCGCCCCCCCGTCCTCCGAGGCTTCCGACTTGAACCTTCCGGTCGTCGAAAAGACGCTCTCCAACGGGCTCAAGGTTCTCGTCGTGGAAAGGCCGGGCGTGCCCGTGGTTTCCTTCTCCTTCATGATGCCCGTGGGGGCGCAGGACGCGCCCAAGGGCAAGACCGGCCTCCCCCACATGCTGGAACACATGATGTTCAAGGGTACGGAGACCATCGGCACCCGTGATTACGCCAAGGAAAAGCCCATCCTGGAGGCCATGGACAAGGTGGCCGTGGAAATGAACACCGAAAAGTCCAAGCTGGAGCCCTCGGCGGAGAAACTGAAGTCCCTGGCCCTGGAAATGAAAAAGCTCCAGCAGGAAGACGGCCGCTGGGTGGTGAAGGACGAGCTCTCGGCCATCTATACCGAAAACGGCGGCCAGAGCCTGAACGCCTGGACCAGCCAGGACGTCACCAATTACCACGTCACCCTGCCGGCGGACAAGGTGCGCCTTTACGCGGCCGTCGAAAAGGACCGGCTGGGACACCCGGTTTTCCGCGAGTTTTACTCCGAGCGGGATGTGGTGGCGCAGGAAAGGCGCTGGCGGACCGAGTCCAGCCCGGATGGCGCCCTGGAAGAGGCCCTGGAATCCACCGCTTTCGAGGCCGGCCCCTACCGGGACCCCACCATCGGCTGGATGGGCGACATCCTGAAATTAACGCGGCCCGATGCGGTGGATTTTTACCGGCAGACCTACCGTCCGGACCGCGGGGTCTTGGCCGTCGTCGGGGGGGTCAAGGCCGGTGAGATACTTCCGTTGCTGGAAGGGACGCTGGGGACGGTTCCGAATCCGCCCGTGCCGCCCTTGAAGCAGGCATGGACCCAGGAACCTCGCCAACAGGGCCCCAAGACGGTGGTGGCACGGTTCGAAGCGGATCCGGTGGCCATGATCGGCTGGCATGTCCCCAATTTCCCCCATCAGGAGTCGGTGGAATTGGACGTCCTCTCCACCATCCTGACCTCCGGCAATACTTCCCGGCTGGTGCGCGACCTGGTTTTCGGCAAAAAGCTGGTGACCTCCATTTCCGCCTCGACGGGTTTTCCGGGGGACAGGGACCCCAATTTGTTCGTGATGCAATTCACCCCGGCGCCCAAGCAAAGCTACGACAGCGTGTTGTCCGCCATTGAGGCCGAGATCGGGGACATCCGTCAAAAGGGCGTGACCCCGGAAGAACTGGAAAGGGCGCGCCGAAGCGCCGAATCCGCCTTCCTTTGGGGCAAGACCTCCACTTCCGGGCTGGCCCAGGACCTGGCCTACAACCAGGCCGTGCATGGGGACTGGCATTACCTGGTGAAGTACCTGGAGATGGTGCGCTCCATCACTTCCAAGGACCTGCAGGAAGTGGCCGCCCGGTACCTGGTTCCCGACAACCGCACCATCGCCACCCTGGAAAGGCCGGACGCGAAATGAAAAATAAAATTCATGACTCGAAATCCGGCGGAAGTAACCGTTTGGCCGTCGCTTTGGGCCTGTCGCTGTTTTTTTGGGGAGGGGCAGGCCGCGCCCAGGCCCGCCCGCCGGTGGTGCCGCCGGAGCCGCCCCTGCGGATCGAGATTCCCGATTTCCATGAAAAGACCCTCGACTGCGGCCTGAAGGTGATTTTCCTTGAAAACGGCGAGTTGCCCCTGGTTTCGGCCGGCTTTTACGCGCCGGGCGGATACCGCCTGGACCCCCCCGGCAAAGAGGGGCTGGTGGGGATGATGACGAACCTCCAAAGGGACGGCGGGGCCGGCAAGTGGGACGCCGAATCCTTTGACCGGGCCCTGGAAGACCGGGCGACGTCCATGTCGGCCTCCACGGATGTGGAAAGTTTTACCGCCAGTTTCAATTGCCTGGCGAAGGATTTGCCGGACGTACTGGACCTGTTCGCCGCCATGCTGAGGGCCCCGCGGTTCGACGCCAAGCGGTTCGACACGGACAAGGCCAATTATATCGATTCCTTGAACCGCATCGAGGACACCCCGGATTCCCTCTCGCGGGTTTTGTTTTACCGGAGCCTGCTGGGCGGAAGCCCTTACGGCGGCTGCAGCACCCCCCGGTCCGCCCAAAGCGTGACGCGGGAGGACATCGCTGGTTTTTACCAAAAGAACTACGGCCCCCGGGGCGCGGTGTTGCTTTTGACGGGGAAGTTCGACGAGGAAAAGGTGTCCCGGCGCTTGGAGGAACTGTTCGGCGGTTGGAAAGGGCAGGCGCCCTTACCGGCTTATTCGGAAGCCAAGCCCATGGGCCCGGCCATTTATTTTTTCCCTAAGGACGTGACCCAGGTCTTCATCCGTTTCGGGCTTCCGGGCCTCCAACGGCACGAACCGGACTTCATCCCCCTGGAGGTGGCCAATTACATTTTGGGGGGATCGGGGTTCACTTCCCGCTTGATGCGGGAAATACGTTCCAACCGGGGGCTGGCTTATTTCGTGGACAGCGTGTTCGTCCCCTATACGCAAATCCACGGGCCTTTCGAGGTGGTGGGCGGTACCCGTCCCGATGCGGTGAAGGAATACCTCACCACGATGTTCAAGGTCCTGGATGATTTTTCCAAGGAAGGGCCCACCGAAAAAGAACTGTCCCAAGCCAAGCAATCCATGGTCGAGGAATACGCCTACAATTTCGAGTCGCCCTTCACCTTGGCCCCTTATAAGGCCACGCTGGACTTCGAGGGTTACCCGGCCGATTACCTGGCCACCTACCGGGACCGGATCAGGGCGGTCACCTTGGGGCAGGCCTCGGCGGCCTCCCACAGGATCCTTTCCCAAAAGGACTGGGTATTGGTGATTTGCGGCCCGGCCGCTTTGAAAAAGGAGTTGTCGGAATTCGGCAAAGTCGTGGAAGTGGACGACGTCTTCGCGCCCCTTTCCCCCAAACCCTGACGGACGGCCATTTTAGAAGTTGTAAATTCCCGTGACTTTCCTTAGAATTTTGCCTCGTCCGTGAAGGATCGGATTCTTTCTCAACCCAAGAATCAGGACTCCGCGTTTTTTGGAGCGGTGACGGCCCCATCGTCTAACGGTTAGGACGGATGGTTCTCAGCCATTAAATCGGGGTTCGATTCCCCGTGGGGCTACCAAATGAACCCAGGCCACAGGCCTGGGTTTTTTAATTTCAGGAGCCCCGCGGGGGATTGAACCCCACTTGGCCCGGGGCCGGCTTTTAGGTCTCTTCCTCTTCGTCCGAAAAACGGGTTTTTTGAGCCCAAAAATCCTCGATGTTCTTAACGATGCCGGAGTAATTCCTGGCGTCCACAGGCTTGACCAGGTAGCTTTCGGCGTTCAAGCGGTAAGCCATTTCGACGTCCGAGCCCACGGCGGAAGTCGTCAGGATCACTACCGGGATGGGTTTTAAGGCCGGGCCCTGCTTGATCTCGTAAAGTACGTCGCGGCCGTCTTTCTTGGGAAGGTTCAAGTCCAGGAGGATCAAATGGGGCTTGGCCACGGACCGGAAATAACCCGCGTGGCGCAGGTAGGCCAAGGCATCCTCGCCGTTGCGCGTTACCCCCAGGTGGACGGGGAGGGAAGAATGGTCAAAGGCGTCTTTCAGGAGGAAGACGTCCCCTGGGTTGTCTTCCACCAGAAGGATTTCAAGCGGGTTGACTTCAGCGCGTTCGGCGGTTTGCATCATCATGGATTAAAGTAAAGCCGCCGGCCGTTCAAATACAACGGGAGAACCTTATTTTGTCCCTTTGCCGTTTTCATTCGGCTGGAGTTTTTACCACGGAAGTTATGGGACGGGCAAACGATATGAAACGCCGCACCCACGCACTTTTGGACGCATCCACGGGGATGGAACGCTTGACCGTGGGCGATCCCGAAGCCGGCTCCCGCCGCCCTATTCTCAGCGGTGGTGGCCGCCGGAGCCGCCCGATTGGCGCCGGTCGACGCCGGTGGGGCTGGGGTTATGGGTCTTGCGGCGGTCCCGGGAGTAGAGGACGAAGTTCTCCTTGATCTTCCGGTAAACGTTCTTGCCCTCGGCATCCCAAAAAAGCTCGTGATGGATGGGTATCAGTTGGAGGGGCATTTCCTCGAAACGGCCACGCCGGTCCTTGATGACGGGACGGTGCAACCGGCGGCGGTCATGCAAAACGAAGGAGTACTGATGGCCCTGCTTTTTCAGGATGTGCCGTTTAATGGGGTCGAAGTAATAATTCCCGGTCAGCTTGATATAACGGCTTTCGGTCATGGCGTCCTCTGTAAGCTTTTCGGGTATTGAAAGGCCGAAGACCCCATCCGTCAATCCCTAAAATGACCGGTTTCTTGAAGCCCAAACGGGCGTGAACGGCTTGATTTGCGCGGGTTTTTCTTCAAACCGACGCGGGTTGGAGGGCCTTTTTCCGCCCGGCCTTCCGGACGGGCCTGGCCGGGGAGCCGGGGAGTTTTCCCAGTTCGGCCATGAGCGACTCCAGGCGGTCGAAGGGCAGGATGGGATGGCTTTCCACCCTATACCGCGCCGGGTCGAAAACGGAATCCAAGAAGCTTTCCATTTGGGCGAAGGAATCGGCTTCCATGAGGAAGAACCCGCCGCGGTCATCCGCCAGCAGGCCGCCGTACAGCATCTTCCCCGAGAGTTCCAATTGACGGATGATCCCTAATAGTTCCTGGCGGCCGGCCGGAGCGGCCGGATGCCCGTACAGGGATGTATCCAGTTCCGGAATTCGAACGATGAACTTCATGGCTGCCTCCCGTGAAGAAGAAAAAGCGTTCCAAGTGGAGCCCGCCGATGGCGGACCTTCCCTTACGTCGGTGCCAAAAGGGAAGGTGCGGTCAAGCGGCGGGTTGAATCTGTGGTTTTTTTCAGAAAACCGAGGGAATCAGTTGGAGTGCCGGAGGATGGTTTCAGCCACCCTCGGTGCAATTGAAAGGGCAACGCAGGCAAGTGTTAATTTTGCAATTTTCATACCCCGGACAAGCGCCCGCCTTTTCCAATGCAATTGGGTTTGTTTTAATGTTAAGACCCGAGGGGTTCAACCCGGCTCAAGTTTTTCGTGAAAGCAAAATCCCTGTTCGTAATCCAACAAGTTCCCTGAAAAAGTTGAAAAAGCCGGGCCTTCCTGAAGTGACATTCCCGCAAAGGTGTTAGTTTTTTTCGGCGGTAAAAATCCTTGCCGGCGTTTTTTTGCAATGTTTGTGGCCGGTTCGGATGGAAGCGCATGAAAGCGTCGGGCTTCCGTTCGGGACCCGATCCAGGATTGAAAAATCCGGTTCGTGAGGAGGGGGAATTACGGCTGAGGGTATTTTCAATGCGTAGTAGCGCGGAACATATATTTTAACGGAACTATGCACTTGACGAACCAAACCCAGTTAAAGCCGGGTTTCGAATGTTCTCACCTTCTCCCTTGAGGGGAGAAGGAGCGGTTTGGAGGGTTGATTTAAACGCCTCATCACTAAAAATCAGTCCCCAGCATATTTTTAGGGGCCTTCGATTGCAAGGTTTTAACGACCAAGCGGACGAAGGCCCGTTTTTTTGTTTGATGGTTTTCGGGTGTAAGCGGTGCCTTGGACGGTAAGTGACGGATACGATTGACACGGTTAGGACTCCTGATTTTCACCCCTCACGAACCGGCGAAGGAAAAAGACCTTGTGCGTCTAAAGAGTTGAAAGTATTTGAGGCCGTCGAAGGTATGGAAAATGAAGGATTATCTGCGAATCAATGATCTTGAAACCCAACACCTGGCCTGGATTCACTCCAACAAGTTCACCGTCCCCGGGTTGTTTCAAAAAAAGTTCTTCTTCCAAAACACCTACCGGAACGCCTGTTATGTCCTCAACAAATACGCCCAAAAGGGCTTCCTGCACATGGAAAAGCCCAATATGTTCATGAACAATTTCTATTACCTGACCGTGGAGGCCATCCGCACCTTGGACGGCATCGGGGCCATGATGACCCGGACCACCAAGCACCCCATCCGAATCAACCACTACGAGCGGACCCATGATTTAATGGTCCAGGAACTACGAATTGTCATTGAGTCAAGCCCCGAGCTGCAAGACGTGTTTTGGTTGAGTGATTTTGAAATGCGCTCCGGGATAACCCCACCCATGAAGCATCGATTCGTCGATGGGACCTTGGAGGAGGAGTGGAAGCGGTGGAGCTGGGACCATGCCAAGCAATTGGTCCGAAGGACGCCGGACGGGTATTTCGAAGCGGACATAGAGGGGAAAAGGTACGAGTTTGTGCTTGAGTTTGAGCGGGCCACCTACAACCAAATGAAAATCATGGACATGGTTTGGCACCTGACCGACGACTTCCCGGACACCTACCGGCTCATCGTTTCGGAAACCGAAAAGAACGCCCGCCGCATGGTCCGGCATCTTCAAGGCCGACTCAAAAAGGACCAGTGGCGCGAGTGGTATATCAGCGACTTCAAGCGGGTGACGACCCGACCTTTCAGAAAAGCGTGGCACAACTTAGCCCGTCCGCTGGCCGTTCCGGCGGTGTCCCCCACCCCCTGAAGAGGTTTAGTCCCTCTTTCATCCGTAGTAACCAAGGAATTTTCATTTTACGGCTTTTTTCGGCCTAAATTCGACGCGGCCAGGGCGAACCCCACAATCTATGCATCAAGATGCAAGGCAAGAGAGTGGGGTTCGCCCAGGCCGCGTCAACGCCCCAAAAAA
>JAICXI010000041.1 GCA_025980505.1 bacterium
CCCCACGGGCAAGGAGAACTGGGCCTTGCGGGACGCCGCGGGCAAGGCGCTGGTGACCTTCAGCCGGAGGATTTGGATCTCCCCCGTGAAGCCGGACTCCCCGGTGGTGCTGCACGCGGTGCAGGCCAACGCGGGTTATTTTTTCGCCCGGGAGGAGGCCCGGGCCTCCCGGGGCATCGTTGAACTCCTGCCCCGGCCGGGCAAGGGTTTTAACGCCATCAACCGCGTCTCCCTGGAGGACTACACGGCGGGAGTGCTGCCCTCTGAAATGGTTTCCAGCTGGCCCATGGAGGCCCTGAAGGCCCAGGCCATCGTGGCCCGCACCTACGCGCTTTCCAAGTCGGGGCGGCACAACGACGAGGGGTTCGACGTGTGCAGCAGCGTGCATTGCCAGGTTTACGGGGGACTGCGCAGCGAGGAAGAGCGCAGCAACGAGGCGGTTCGGGAGACCGCGGGACTGGTCCTCAAGCACGGCTCCAAAATGCTGCCGGTGGCTTTCTCCGCCGAGTGCGGCGGGCATACGCAGGATTACGAGGAAGCCTGGGGCTACAAGCTGCCGGTGGTGGGCGTGGAGGATTACGACCCGAAATGGAATCCCGACATGGAATTCCCGCTCTCGCCCGCGCGTATGGAGCGCTGGATCAAGGAGGACCGGCCCGCCTATTGCCGGCAGGAGGACCTGCGGGGCTACCAGAACTACCGCTGGGCCGCGCTGGTCCCGGCCTCCTACCTGGAGAAACGCTTGCCGGAAGTGGGAAGGGTCCGGCGCATGATCGTGACCCACCGGTCCTCGGCGGGTTGGGCCGCCACCTTGCTGGTGGAAGGGGATAGGGGGCAAAGGGAGGTCAAGGGGGACATCATCCGCCGGTTCCTGGGCGGCATCCGCAGCAACCTCGTCTGGATCGAGCCCCAATTTGACCCCAAAGGATGGCCGGAAGAGTTTATTATTTACGGGGGCGGCTGGGGGCACGGCGTGGGCATGTGCCAGGTGGGATGCTACGGGTTGGCCAAGCTGGGGAAGAATTACGGGGAGATACTGAAGCATTATTTCCCCAAGGGCGACATCCGGAAACTGGAACCGCCGAAGTAGGCCCCCCGCGGATGGACGCGGATCAACAAGGTTGAAAAAGGATCGGACAAAACCATGAAAGCGGCCAAAGAAAAATCGAAGTCCTTATTCCCCTCCGCCTGCCCCTTGGTTGGGCGCGGGCGGGAGGGGTTCGGGCCCGTGCGGGGTCGAAAACACCTTTTGCTTTTCGCGGGATTGTCCCTGATGACTTCCTTTTTGGCCTCCTGCGCGGAAGTGGCGCGCGACATGGGGCTGTCGAACCCCACCGATATCGAGCAACGGGTGGGCCCGACCGGCACCCCCGACCAGCCGGCCGCCCTGGACCCCTTTGAGCGCTATGACCTGGTGCTGGCGGCGGACGAATGCCGTTATTTCGCCATGAAACTCCCCAACAAGTGGTATTGGAAGGTCTACCTGACCGTGGCCAACCGGGATGAGAGCCGCCGGGGAAGGCTGGACGCCCTGATCCTCCCCATCAATCCCCCTTGGGCCTCCCTTCCCGCCTGTGTCTTGAACAAGACCTTCACCCTGGAAAGGGAAGGCGTGCAGGCCATCCTGGGCATCGGCAACAACGGCCCTGACCGGCCGGCCGTCCTGAAACTTTGCCAACAAGGCGCGCCCCTGCACGTGACCATTCAAAGCGAGGTTTCCTCCACCAGCAGCCTCTTGGGCCCGGACGCCAGGGAGCCCGATACGGGTTTGAAGAAGCTCAAAGGGGACTAGGGAGGATCTTTGCCTTTTTATTTCGCCTATGGTTCCAGCCTCCTGCGCGCCCAAATGGAACGCCGCCTTATGGGCAACAAGCCCGTCACCCGCGCCTACCTCAAGGGCTATCGCCTGGCCTTCATGGGCAACTCCGCCGAGCGCAGGGGACCGGTGGTGAACCTCCTGCCCGACCCCGGCCGGTTCATTCCCGGCACCCTCTATGAACTCAACGACGTCATGATCCAGTACCTGGACCGGGCCGAGGCCTGCGAAAAGGGGCTCTACCAAAAGCTGGAAGTGACCGTGGAAAAGGACGACGGGGAGAAGCTGGCGGCCGTCAGCTACCGGCAGTCGGCGGAAAACCCGGCCTTCGGCCAGCCCAACCTGGGATACCTGCTTCAAGTGAAGCAAGGCTACAAGGAATGGGGCCTGCCCGAGGAAGTGCTGGAGGAGGCGGTCAGTTGGAGCCTTGGGAATTCGAAGAAATAGCCGAAGGGAAGGATCGGGTTCAAATCCAACCCGGGGAACCGCGGAAGCCAGTCCTTGGGTTTACGGGCTGAGTCATTTCTTGGAATAGAAGGTTAACGGCCGTTATCCCGAGCTTTGACCTGTGAATTATGTCGCAGGTAAAAGGGGCTTAAGTATAAAAATCCCTAAAATAAAAAAAGGGAAACAGTCTGCAAGTGGACGGCGTTGGCGAATCCGCCGATAAAAATTCCCGCCGGCTCCGACAGACCCCCGACCCGCAATCGTTTGAAAAATCATAAGCTTAGTTAAAGCCTGGTGGAATTCCCAAAGGTAAAGCAACGACCTTGGTTTAACATGCTTTATTCTTGGGTGCGTCCGCCCCCCTCCCTAAACTGAATTCGAAGGTTTTCAGGCTAAACCTAAAAACCCTTGCCTCGCCGGAAAATAGGAAACGGAGGTCTGTTATGGATCAGGGTGCTTCCAGCATCGGGTCGATTGTTCTTTCCGTTCTGTTCTTCCCAACTTTCTTCGAAAGAGCCCTTTTGGAGTTCGCCTGGGGCGCGCAGGACCCCCTCTGGGTGTGCCTGGCCAAGCGGACCTTCCTCCTCTTGCCCGTCAGCGCCGTCATCGTATGCCTCTGGGCCAGCATCCTGTGCCTCTTGACCGTGATCGTGCGGCAAAAGCGCACCGATTTCCTCAAGTCCTTTTTCGTGACCTGGTGGGACCTCATGAAAAGCATCTTCGCCTTTTGGGGCGGCTTTTTTAAGTTCCTCTGGGTGCTGGTGGGCGCCCTTTACGGCGTCTTGAGGATCATGGTGGTGGGCGTGTGGCTCATCCTGCAGGACATCCTGCTGGTGCCCTTCCGGCTCATCCGCAACGTGGCCAAGAGCGTTTCGGCTCCGGGCGTGCCCTGGATCGCGGTGGTGCTGACCTTCTGCTGGTGCCTGGTGGAGGCGGTGATCTTCACTTACGTCATGACGCCCCTGGTGCTGGACACCCTGTCCAACCTGACGGGCGGGGAGCTTTCGGAATTCGTCGTCCGCATCCCCCTCTTCATCTTCATGCTCTTCCTCATCCTGGGCAGCTACGCGGTCCTGGCCGCCTGGACCGAGGCCTTGAAGACCCGCAACGTGGGCACCATCCTCAAGATCTCCATGGTGGAGGCCGTGGCGTCCCTGGTGGAAGTGCTGTTCCTCTACCGCGAACTGGTGGATTCACTGGTGCCCTGGTTCGCCCAGCATACGGCCAGCGACTTCGACCTGGGGATCGCCGGGACCCTGGCCATCGGCTTCCTGGCCTGGCTGGGCGTGCGCGGCATGACCTGGTTCCTCTTCGCCTCCCACGGCGTGCCCATCATCACGGCCATGATCCAAGGCACCGGCTTGAAGACGCCCCAAAGCGCGGAAAAGAACAAGATGGAGGACGCCTTCGCCTATACGGTGACCTTTTTCTACCATTTCAAGACGGACACGGACTGGATCCAGGCGAAATCGGACGAGGTCCTGGGGGCCTTCATCCTGCCGCCCCTGCAGGTGGTTTCAGCCACGGTCAACTTCTTCATGCTCCTCATCGCCTCCCGGCACCTGTTCGACCTGCCCTTCAAGGGCTTCCGCGAGGTCATGCGGTCCAAGGAATTGTTGCAAGCCAAGCCGGTTGTAGCGGGCGCGGGCGGCGCCAAGGCCAGAAAGGCCCCGTCCCGAGCCTCCCGGTCCGCCGCCATGCCTGCCTCCTCCACGGAGGCCCAGTCATGAGGGGCCGGGGGCTGCTGCTCGGCCTGGCTCTCACCCTGCTCCCCACCACCTGCCCGGCGTCCGGCTGGTTCGACATGACGCCCCAGCCCCGGCTGGTTGTCTTCGTGGGCATCGACATGAGCGGTTCCTTCCTCCGGGGGAAGGATTTCGATCCGGCCTTGGGCTTCCTTTCCAAGTACCTCTACGCGCACTTGAACGGCCTGGCGGGGTTGGACAAGCCCTCCGCGCTTTTCGTGGGGTCCATCGGGGGGGACCATCCCGGGCAGCCCAAGGTTTTCTATCCCATCGAAACCTTCCAGAACAAATCACCCGAGGAGATCGAGGCCAAGCTGCACGAGCTGTTTCCCAAGACCCACGAGGACGCCTATACCGATTTCAACGCCTTCTTCGGCAAGGTCACGGAAATGGTGAAGGACCGCAAGATGATCCTGAAGCCCCTCTCCATCGTCATGGTGAGCGACGGCATGCTGGATGTGCCGGACAAGAAGGGGAGGTTCAACTACCGCGCCATCGACTTGAAACCGCTGGAGAAACTGTCCCGCAACGTCACCGTCCGCCTGCTTTACACCAACCCCTCGGTGGGCAAGAAGTGGGAGGACCAAATCCCGCGGCGGCGCGTGAAGGTTTGGACCCAGGAGGCGCCGGTCATGGAAACCTGGCAGGACCCCAAGATTTTCGTCCCCAACCTGGCCATGGAAAAGCAGGACCTCTTCATCAAATGGGTCAAGGACAACGTGGATTTCGGTGTGCGGATCAAGAGGGTCGATTAGTTCCAGGAACGGGTTCCCGGTCCCCGGGCGGCTTCCGGGGCCGGGGAGGTTCCGCCGGTGGCCCAACCCTTACGACGAAGTAAAATCAACAACCATTTAAATCGAGAAGAAGGCGGATGGTTTTCCCGGGGCCGGCGGATGCCCGGCGCGGGGTTTTTTCGCCGTTCCAAGGGCCCCGCGGAAGGGGCCCGCCATCATTGGGGGAAAGGGTTTCATGAAAAAGATACTCGCGGTGGACGACAATGAAGCCGAATGCGTCCTGCTGGAGTCGGTGCTGGAAAACATCCCGGGTTACCAGGTTCTCACGGCCAACAGCGGTAAATCGGCCCTCGACCAGGTCGACCGGTGCCTCCCCGACGTGATCCTGCTGGACCTCCGGTTGCCGGACATGGACGGACTGGAGGTCTTGAAGCGGCTCAAGCAAACCAAACCCTCGATCCCCGTCATCATGCTCACGGGTTTCGCCGACGTGCGGACGGCCGTGGAAGCCATCCGGATGGGCGCCCATAACTACCTGACCAAGTCCTTCGAGAACGACCAGTTGCTTTTGGCCCTCCGCCAAGCCATCGAAAGGAACGAGCTGCTGGCGGAAATGGAGGAACTCCGTAAAAGGGCCGGCCGGAAGGGGCCTTCCCTTTCCAAGATCGCCGGCGCCAGCCCCGCCATGCAGGAAGTCATCCGGCAAATCCAGAAGGTGGCCGATTCCAACCTGACCGTCCTGGTGCAGGGCGAGACCGGCACCGGCAAGGAGCCCGCGGCCCGGGCCCTGCACGAGGAAAGTTCCCGGCGCGACGGGCCTTTCGTGGCCATCGATTGCGGGGCCTTGCCGGAAAGCCTCCTGGAGTCCGAGTTGTTCGGCCATGAGAAGGGGGCCTTCAGCGGGGCGGACGGGAGGAAGCCGGGCCAGTTCGAACTGGCCGAAGGCGGTACCCTTTTCCTGGACGAAATCGGGAACCTCCCCCTCTCCCTCCAGGCCAAGCTCCTGCGCGTGTTGCAGGAACGGCAGTTGCGGCCGGTCGGGGGGACCCGGCCCTTTCCCCTGCGGGTCCGTGTCATCGCCGCCTCGAACCTGCCCTTGGAAGCGGCGGCCCGGTCCGGCCGGTTCCGGACGGACCTTTACTACCGGCTGGCGGAATTCACGCTCCAACTGCCGCCCTTACGCAACCGCCGGGAAGACATCCTCTCCCTGGCCCAAAGGTTCCGGGAGGAAGCCTGCCTTGAATTCCAGCGTCCGGTGATGACGCTTTCGGAGGAAGGGGCCGGCCTGCTGGAGGCCTATTCCTGGCCCGGCAACGTCCGGGAACTGCGCAACGTCATCCGCCAGGCGGTGCTGCTCACCCCCGATTCCGCCATCCACGGGGAACAAATCCGGTCCTTGATGGGGGCTTCCTCCAGCCTCGAATCGCCCGGTCCCGTGGAAATACCCGTGCTTCCCGGCACGTCCCTGCGGAAACTCGTGGAAAACGCCGCGGAGCAAGTGGAGAAACAGATGATCTCCAAGGTCCTGCGGTCCACCCGGGGCAACAAAAGCCAGGCGGCCAAGGCCCTGGAAGTGGATTACAAGACCCTCCGGTTGAAGATCAAAAAATACGGCCTGCAAATTTCCAAAGAATAATTCCCGCCTTCCGAAATCATTTTTATTTTTTGTCATGGCGTTTGACCCCGGCGTTCCCGGAATCCTCGGGCGTTGACGCACGGGTGCGCGCGCCCGAATCCCTTAATTGTCGGATGACCCCTCCTTAAAAAATCCATTTTTAGTCCGTCCCCGCTTGGCATCCCAGTTGCTTAAAAAGACCGGTCGCTCGAAATTTCATTCCACGCGCGGGAGGGGCTTTGCGTTGAAACCACGGCGGTGGCCAGGCAGGACGCCCCGACAGTGCAAGCTTGTTCCACCGGTTGTTTCCCGACAATCCGCCGGTTGTCCCGGGGCAACCCAACCAAAAGGAGAAAGACATGAAAATTCCGTTGAAATGGACCGGTTTGACTTGCTTTGTCTTGGCCGTTGGGATGCTCGCCGGTTGTCAACAGGCCAACAGCCCCATGACCGCCTCCCCATCGCAGATGGGCGCTTCCGGGACCGGCGGGGCAGATTCGGCCACGGCCACGCCCGATGTCAAGGCCTCGTCGTTGCTGGGATGCCTGTTGTGCCCGCCGCCCACGCCCACACCCATGCCTAACGTCGGCATGACGCAAAGTTGTTCCCCGGGCACGGTTTCGGCGGGTGGCTCGGTCACCTATACGGTCCAATTGTCGGTCACGGGCGGCGCGGCCTCCAATGTCGTGGTACAGGACGTCCTGCCCGCGGGCATGAGCTACGTGCAAGGCACGGCCACGTCCCTGGCCGGCGGAACCTTCACCTGTACGGGCTCCACGCTCACCTGGGTCTACAACACCGTGGGACCCTGCACCTGCACCATGACTTACGTGGCCCAATTGGCGGGAACGGCCGCCAATCTGGCGGGATCGGTCCTGGCCAACACCTCGACGCTGGCCTGCACGGGCCTGTCGGCCGCCCTGTCGGCCACCGCCAACCTGCTGGTGTCGGCTTCGGCGGCCTTGACGCCTCCGCCCACCAACACCTTCACTTCCACGCCCGTGCCGCCCACGGCCACCAACACCTTCACGCCGACCAACACCTTCACGGCCACGGCTACCCCCACCAACAGCTTTACGCCGACCAACACCTTCACTTCCACCAACACCGCCACGGCCACTCACACGCCCACGTCCACCTTCACGCCGACCCGCACCTTTACGCCCACGAACACGGGTACGCCCACCAACACCTTCACGGTCACCGATACGCCCACGCCCATCGTGAACCTGACGCAGACCTGTTCCGCGTTGAGCGCGGCCCTGGGAGGGGCGGTCACCTTCACCCTCAACCTGGCCGTGTCGGGGTGCGCGGCCGGCAACGTGGTGATCCAGGACGTGTTGCCTGCGGGTATGAGCTACGTGCAGGGCACGGCCACCACCCTCTCGGGAGGGGCCTTCACCTGCACCGGTTCGACCCTGAAATGGGTCTACAACAGCGTGGGTCCCTGCAACTGCACCATGACCTACGTGGCGCAGGTCAACAACCTGGTTTCCCTGGTGGGGTCGACCCTGACCAACAGCGCGGTCATGACCTGCCCCAGCCTGACGTCGTCCGCCACCGCGTCGGCGAACCTGCTGGTCACGGGCCTTTTGGGGCTGGGCCTCTAGCCTTCCTTGCCGAAACCCATCAGCGGTTTCAAAAGCCGGATTCCCGCAAGGGGGTCCGGCTTACTTTTTTCACGGCAGGCAGCCCGCAACCGACAGTGGCCTTGTGGACGGACTGGAGCCCGCGATAAGCTATCGGGTTATGAAACTTCCAAATTGGATCGAGGGGATTCGGGGGCTGGCCGGGCAAGGCCCGCGGCCTTTGGACCGGCTGGAACGCGCCAAGCCGGTTGAGGCCGGGCGGGAAGCCGTGGCCGGCCTATCGCCGGGTGGAGCGGGCCT
This sequence comes from bacterium, assembly GCA_025980505.1. Taxonomy (GTDB): domain Bacteria; phylum Oederibacteriota; class Muellerivitia; order Muellerivitales; family Muellerivitaceae; genus JAICXI01. The sequence continues at coordinate 8,247 of JAICXI010000041.1, forward strand.
GGAAGCGGGGACGCTTTCCCTGCTCCAAGGCGCCTTGTGCGTTTATTTCGACTGCTTCGATGAAGCCCACGGCATCGCCCAGGACCAGGAGGGGCTTTTCGGCAACTGGCTCCACGCCATCGCCCACCGCCGGGAACCCGACGCGGCCAATGCCAAGTACTGGTACCGGAGGGTACAGGCCCCGCCGGCCCTTTTACGGGCCATCGGCCGGGGCGCCCTGGAGCGGTTGGAAACCCGGAAAGTTCCCGAATTGGCGGAACTTCGGAAGGCCCTGGACGCGTCCAAATCCTGGGAGCCGGAGGCCTTTACGGACCTGGCCGAGGCTTGGCGGCGGAAGGATCCGGCCCTGCCGGCCTACCGGCTTTTGGCGGATATCCAGGAAATCGAATGGCGTGGATGGGTCGGGTTTTTCCTGGAACAAAAGGGTAGACTTTGAGGACGGGGCTTCTCGAAAATCCTGGAAGGGAAAGTGGGCATGCGAAAAACCGGGGCACTGCTTCTTTTGCTGGCGTCCGCGCTGGGCCTGGGCTGTCCTTCCAAGGGGCCCACTTCGCCCGATTCGCCGATCGTCTGGAATCCCTATAATCCGGCCAACAGCGTTTCCAGCGAGGCCGTCAACGGATCGAACGGGTTTTACGTCCACCCTTATCCCGGCACCAGCCTCTATAGCGTGGTGATGTGGATGATCGTCAGCCAGGCCGGCAGCTACACCTACGGCCTGTCCTGCGTGGATTCCACCACCAGCGGTCCCGTCGGGAGCGCCTCCACCGGCGCGGTCACCCTCGCCGCCAATTCCTTGTTTTATCCCGTCACCTTCACCTTCGGCGGCGATCCGGGCGTGGCCAAGGGGGACCAGGTGGCCTTTACCGTCAGCGTCACGAATTCGCCGGGCGGCAGCACCAGCAGCTTCTGCACCCAGGCTTCCAACGCCGGCAACACCGATATTGTGGCCACCCTGGGCGGGAACCCTCAGTCCACCGGCGTGGCCCTGGTGGTCAACGGGAACAGCTGAAAAGGTCCCCCCCTGAAAACAAAAAAGCCTTCCCCCCGCAAGGGAGGAAGGCTTTTCCAGATCAGGCCTTTTAGTAGATGTACATTTCCTGGTCGGTGGCCGTGAAGGTGAAGGCCAGGGAACTGGTGGCGGAGACGGAAAGGTTGATGGCGGTCAAGGAGACGGTGTAATTCCCAAGCCCGCCCGTGGTGTCGCCGGGGAAGTCGGAGAGGGGCA
>JAICXI010000486.1 GCA_025980505.1 bacterium
CGTTGTCCGCGCAATATTTCGGCGGAGGAACCCGGAAGACCGCCCCCGCGCTTTCCGCTTCCGTCCGCAAGGCTTCCCGCAATACCTGGTTGCAGGCCACGCCCCCGCCCATCACCAGGCTTTTGGGCCGCATTTCCTCCAAGGCAATGCGCACCCTCGAGACAATTTCCCCCCGCACCGAGTTTTGGAACCGCGCGGCCAGCCGCTCGCGGTCCTTCCCGTCCTTCAAGGGATTCTTCCTGATTTCCAGCATCACGGCCGTCTTCAAGCCGCTGAAGGAAAAATCCTGGCTCTTATCTTTCATGCGGGAAAGGGGGAAATGGTCCGTGGACGCGGGGCAGGCCCCGGCCAGCTTCTCGATGAGGGGCCCTCCGGGGTAACCCAACCCCATCAGTTTGGCTACCTTATCAAAGGCCTCGCCGGCCGCGTCATCCCGCGTGGAAGCCCAGAGCCGGTACCGGCCCCAGCCCTCGATGGAATAAATCTCCGTGTGGCCGCCGGAAACGGCCAGGCCCACGGCGGGGAATTCAACCGGCGTGGAATCCAACTGCACCGCGTATAAGTGGGCTTCCACGTGATGGACGGCCGCCAGCGGCAGGTGCAGGCGGAAGGCCAGTCCCTTGGCCGCCGACACCCCCACCAAAAGGGCGCCGATCAAGCCGGGCGCCGTGGTCACCGCGACGCCCGTCAGGTCGTCGAAACCCGTCTGGGCCCGCTTGAGCGTTTCCCGGATGAGGAAGGGCAGGTTTTCCAGGTGCTGCCGCGACGCCACCTCCGGCACCACCCCGCCGTAACGGCTGTGGATATCCATTTGGGAAGCCGTCTCATTGGCCAGGACCCGGTAGCCGTCCCGCACCACCGCCACCGACGTCTCGTCGCAGGAGGATTCAATCCCCAAAACCAGGCTTTCGGACATTCCAGCGCCTTTCACCACGGATGAATCAACTTTAGCCACAAATAAGCACGGATGGACAGGGATGGAAACCCATGAATTTAAATGCTTTTCTTCCGCCGCATTTGTATTCACCCCTGTTCATCGGTGGCGAAAGACGGCTGCCCTTTCGCCTGCAAGTCCTTGCTTCCCGTTAGGCGCCCATTCCTCCACGGTCATTTTCACCGCACCACTTCCGAGGCATATACAAACTGGATACCCTGGTCCTTCAGGCGCTGCACCGCGCCCTCCAGGGTCCGGAGGGTGACCCCCTTGAAATGGCCGATGGCCACGGCCAAGCCGTGTTTCCGGGCGAAAGCCTCCGCCTTTTCCAACTGTCCCAGGATGGCCTCGGGCGTCTCCACGTTGTCCAGGAACACGTCCCGGTGGGCCACGGGCACTTGGGCCTTTCGCGCCACCCCTTCCACCACCGATTGGGCCGTCGTGCGGGAGTCGATGATGAAGAGTCCCCTGGACTTCAGGACCCGGCAGACCTCCCCCATGAGTTCCGGGTCCGTGGTGGCCACGCTACCCATGTGGTTGTTAAGGCCCCGTACGTTGGGAAGGCCGTCCAAACCCCTTTCCACTTCCCTTTCAGCTTCGGCGGGGTCCATTCCTTTTTTAAGCAATTCCTTGTAGTTGTTCCCCACCATCCCCTTCTCATGCCCCTCCATGGGCAAATGGCACATCACTTCCACCCCATGCCCCGGGAAATCCTCCGCCAGGCCCGTGGAAAACTGCGCGTCGGGGATGATGGAAACCGTGAC
>JAICXI010000406.1 GCA_025980505.1 bacterium
GCCGATGTCGTAGGCCCAGCCGTCGCCGCCTATGATCCATACACTCTTGTCCACCAGGTAATCGGCCAGGTCGGACAGTTCGGAAGCGGCCTGTGTGCCGTTTTGGGCCAGGATTTTCTTCAGCTTTTTGATGTTTTGGCGCTGGGTCTCGATGCCCGACGGCGTGGCTTGGTCCGCGGAAACGAGCCGGTCCACCGTGTCGTTTCCCAAAATCGGTTCCAGGTTTTTCAACAAATGGACGGCGCGGCTTTTCAACAGATCCACCGACAGGCGCAACCCCAAGCCGAATTCGGCGTTGTCCTCGAAAAGGGAATTGGACCAGGCCGGCCCCCGGCCCGACTTGTCCTTGGTCCAGGGCGTGGTGGGGAGGTTGCCCCCGTAAATGGAGGAACAGCCGGTGGCGTTGGCCACTAGCATGCGGTCGCCCGCCAATTGGGAGGCCAGCTTCACGTAAGGCGTCTCGCCGCAGCCGGCGCAGGCACCGGAAAACTCGAAATAAGTGGGAAGCGTTTGTTGGTGCATGACCAGGCGCGGATTGAGTTTGGCCGGGTCCGGCGTGGGAAGGGTCAGGAAATAGTCCCAATTGACCCTTTCCTGGGCCAGTACCGGGACCTGGGGTGCCATTTGGATGGACTTGACCGAGGGGTTGGTCTTGCTCTTGCCCCCGCAAATGTCCACGCACAGGCTGCAGCCCGTGCAATCCTCGGGCGCAACCTGGACCGTGAATTTCAGGCCTTTCCAATCCTTGTGCTTGGCGTCCATGGTTTTAAAGGTTGAGGGGGCGGCGGAAGCCATCGCCGGGTCGAAGGCGTTCACGCGAATGGCCGCATGGGGGCATACCAGGGCGCAGCGGGAACATTGGATGCAAAGATCGGGGTTCCAGACCGGGATTTCCCGGGCGATATTGCGCTTTTCGTAACGGGCCGTACCGGTGGGGAAGGTGCCGTCCAAGGGAAGGGCCGATACGGGCAGATCATCCCCTTTGCCCTCGATGATCCGGGCCAACACATCCCGCACGAACTCAGGGGCATCGTGGGAAACGGTTTTACGCCAGGCGGGCCCGTTCAGGGGTTTGCCTTGGACCTCCACCTTGTGGAGGTGGGCGAGGGTGTGGTCCACGGCCTTCAGGTTGGCCTGCACCACGCTTTCCCCCTTTTTCAGGTAGGTCTTGCGGATGGACTTCCGAATGGCTTCAAGGGCCTGGTCCTTGGGAAGGACGCCCGAAATGGCGAAGAAGCAGGATTGCATGATGGTGTTGATGCGGCCACCCATGCCGGCTTCCTGGGCCACCTGGTAGGCGTCGATCACGTAAAAATCGGCCTTTTTCTTCTGCAAACCTTCCTGTACCGGACGGGGCAGCGTTTCCCAAACCTTGTCGGCGGGCAGGTCCGTATTCAGCAGGAAAGTGCCCTTTTCCACCAGGTTGGACAGCATGTCGTAGCGTTCGATGAATTGGGGTTGGTGGCAGCCGATGAAATTGGCGCGGGTGATGAGGTAGGAGGAACGGATGGGCTTGGGACCGAACCGAAGATGGGAAACGGTCATGGCCCCGGACTTCTTGGAATCGTAGACGAAGTAACCCTGCGCCCAGTTGGAGGTGTTTTCCCCGATGATTTTGATGGTGTTCTTGTTGGCGCCCACGGTCCCGTCGGCGCCCAAGCCGTAAAAGAGGGCCCGGAAAACGTCGTCGGTTTCGGTGTTGTAGTTGGGATCGTAGGGCAGGGAGGTGTGGGAGACGTCGTCGTTGATGCCGATGGTGAAATGGTTCTTCAGCTTGTGTCCCTTCAAATGGTCGAAAACGCCCTTGATCATGGCGGGTGTGAATTCCTTCGAGGACAAGCCGTAACGCCCCCCCACCACCTTTGGTTTTTGGCGGATCCGGCCCTGGGAGGAGGTTTCCTCCAGCGCCGTGATGATGTCCTGGTACAGGGGTTCACCCAAGGCCCCCGGCTCCTTGGTGCGGTCCAGCACGGCGATGGATTTCACCGTGGGCGGCAGGGCTTCCACGAAATGCTTGGCGGAGAAGGGCCGGAACAGGCGCACCTTGAGGACGCCGACCCCCTCGCCCGCGGCGTTCAGGGCGTCCACGGTTTCGTGGGCCACTTCGGCTCCGGACCCCATGAGGATGATCACCCTTTCGGCGTCCGTTGCACCGTGGTACTCGAAAAGCTTGTATTCCCGGCCGCAGGCCACGGCCATCCGCTCCATGACCTCCTGGACCTTTTCCGGCACGGACTGGTAATAGGGGTTGCAGGCTTCCCGGGCTTGAAAAAAAACGTCGGGGTTTTGGGCGGTGCCGCGCAAGCAGGGCTTATCGGGGGTGAGGGCGCGCAGCCGGTGCTCGCGGATACAGCTTTCCGACACCACGGAGGCGATCTCTTCGTCGGTGGGCAGGACGGCCTTGGCCACTTCATGGGAGGTGCGGAAACCGTCGAAAAAGTGGAGGAAGGGCACCCGGGTTTCCAGGGTGGCGGCGTGGGCCACCAGGGCCA
>JAICXI010000222.1 GCA_025980505.1 bacterium
CCTCGGGGCCTGCCTGGCCCGCCTGGGGGAGGCCAAGGTCTCGCTGCCCGGGGGCTGCGCCATCGGGGCCAGGCCCATCGACCTGCACTTGAAGGGCGTGGAACAGTTGGGGGCGGAAGTCACCATTGAACACGGCTACGTGCACGCCAAGGCCTCCCGATTAAAGGGGGCCACCCTCCACCTGGCCGGGCCCCACGGCCCCAGCTTGGGGGCCACCGTCAACGTGGTCATGGCCGCCACGGCCGCCCAGGGCACCACGGTCATCGAGTCCGCTTCGACCGAGCCCGAGGTGGAGGACCTGGTCAAGTTCCTCAACGCCATGGGCGCGCAGATCGAAGGCGCGGGAACTTCCCGGCTGGTCATCCCCGGTAAAAAATCGCTCAAGGGCGTGGATTATTCGGTCATCCCCGACCGGGTGGAAGCGGGCACCTTCATGGTGGCGGCGGCCCTCACGAGGGGCGACGTGCTGCTGAAGGGGGCCCAGGCCTCCCACTTGGACGCCGTCACCGACCGCCTGCGCGGAATCGGGGTCTCGGTGGAGGTTTCGGCGGAAGGACTGCGGGTCAAGGGCGGCGGGAACTACAAGCCCTCCAACATCGTGGTCCTGCCTTATCCCGGCTTCCCCACGGACATGCAGGCCCAGATCATGGCCTTGCTTTCGGTGGTGGACGGCGTGAGCCTCGTCACCGAGACCATCTGGGAAAACCGCTTCATGCACGTTTTTGAACTCAACCGCATGGGCGCGGACATCACCATCGACCGTTCCTACGCCGTGGTGAAGGGCGTGCCGAAACTCTCGGGGGCACCGGTCATGGCCTCGGACCTGAGGGCCAGCGCGGCCTTGATCCTGGCCGGCCTGGTGGCCGACGGCGAAACCCTGGTGCAGCGCATTTACCATTTGGACCGGGGATATGAAAAAATAGAACAGAAGCTTTCGGCCTTGGGGGCGGACATCAGGAGAATTGACTGAAATTTCAAATCGGAACTATGTACTTGGCGTCGGTTTGCGGTTGATTTGGCGTCGATCCCATCTTCCGCAAGGGGCGAGGGTTGTTGGAAACCGACACCAAGTGCAGGGTTCCCTTTAAATTATGAATTGTGGTTTATTTTCGGCGGGCCGGCCCGTCAAAATTTCAATATTGGATGAAAGAGGATCGCGGATGCGGATTCTGAACTATTCGAAGGCAAAAGACCGGCGTTGGGTTGAAAAACTGATCAAACGCGAACCTCTCGTGGCCCTGAAGGGCGCTGGCAGCCGCGCGTCCTTGACCCGGAAGGTCTTCGGGAAGGACCTGACGCCCGAGCAGGCGGTCGAGCGCATCGTGGAGGACGTGAAGAAAAAGGGAGACGCGGCCCTTTTCGCCTATACCCGCAAATTGGACGGCTTCGCGGTGAACGCCCGGAACATCCGCGTCACCCGGGCGGAAATCCAGAAGGCCCTCGACCAACTGGAATATCCCATGGAAACGGCCCTGCGCACGGCCATCCGGAACGTCCGCTCGTTCCACACCAAGGAAAAGCCCTCCCGCTGGTTCCACAACGGTCCCCAAACGGCCCTGGGCCAGCGCTGGACGCCCCTGGACCGCGCGGGGCTTTACGTGCCGGGCGGCCTGGCTGCCTATCCCTCGTCGGTCATCATGAACGTCATCCCGGCCAAGGTGGCGGGGGTGAAGGAAGTGGTGCTGGTCACGCCGGTCAAGAAGGACGGCAAGGTCAACCCCGTGGTTCTGGCCGCGGCTTATTTTGCGGGCGCGGATACCATCCTGAAGGTCGGCGGCGCCCAGGCCGTGGCGGCCCTGGCCTATGGGACGAAATCCGTCCCGGCCGTGGATAAGATCACGGGCCCCGGCAACCTTTTCGTGGCCCTGGCGAAGCGCCGGGTCTTCGGGCAAGTGGGAATCGACGGTTTTCCAGGGCCCAGCGAAGTCCTGATCCTGGCGGACGGGAGCGTCCCGGCGTCCTGGGCCGCCGCCGACCTCCTGGCCCAAGCCGAGCACGATGAAATGGCCATGCCCTTGCTGGCCACTGATTCGGCGCCTTACGCCCGGGAAGTGGCCGTGGAAGTGGAACTGCAATTGGAGCTTTTGGAAAGGAGGCAAATCGCCGCCGATTCCATCAAGAGCCGGGGGGCTATCCTCCTGGTCCGGAACCGCAAGCAAGCGGAGGAGTTTTCCAACCGCTTCGCGCCCGAACACCTGGAAATATTGGCGAAGGACGCGCGCGCCTGGCTGCCCAACCTGCGGCACGCGGGAGCCCTTTTCATCGGCGCCCACAGCCCCGAGGCCTTCGGGGACTATACGGCGGGCCCCAACCACGTGCTGCCCACGGGCGGCACGGCGCGGTTCTCCTCGGGGCTTTCGGTGTTCGACTTCCTCAAGCGCACCAACATGCTGGAAGTGAAGAAGGCGGGCGTGAGGGCCCTGGGCAAGGCCACCGTGGATTTCGCCTCGCAGGAAGGGCTGGGCGCCCACGCCCAAAGCGTGCTGTTCCGCATGGCAAGGGAGAAGAAAGAGAAAGGGTCATTTTGAATTGCGGAAGTTTTTCGCCGTGCGGAAAACATTTTACGTAAACTTTCGAAAGCAGGGACGGGTTCACCCTCCCGCAGTATGGATTTGACAGGTCCTGCCGTCCGGGGGGGGAGGCCGGGATAAAAGTGGCCTTGATAGGCACCATCACCCCCGCCCCTTCCCGCTCCCCTTGGGGGAGAGGGGGTTGTTTTACCGCGTGGGCCAAGTGCAAGGTCCCGTTATAATTGCGGGAGTTTCCTGAAGCGTGAAAAAAATTCTGCGTGAACTTTGGCGGGCAACGGCGGGTTCGCCCGGATTCAGCGGCCGCTTGAACGGTCGCTTTTCATTCAAACCTTCGCTACGGAAGCAATTCCATGAATCTTAAAAACTGGTTCCGGCCCTCGGTGTTGAAAATGCGCGGCTACAAGCCGGGCGAGCAGCCCAAGGGCCTTTCCGTCATCAAGCTCAATACCAACGAAAACCCCTATCCCCCCTCGGTCCCGGTCCTGAAGGCCGTCCGGGAACAGGCGGACCCCCGCCTGCGCCTGTACCCCGAGCCCGCGGCCGATACCTTGCGCAAGGCTCTCTCCCGCTTTTACCGGTGGCCCCTGGAGGGCATCCTGGTGGGGAACGGATCGGACGAACTCCTTTCCCTGCTCTTCAACGCGGCGGTGGGAAAGGGCGACCTGGTGCAATACCCGGACCTGACCTACAGCCTTTACCCCGTGCTGGCGGGAATCCGGGAAGCGAAGACCAGGGAAGCCCGGCTCGACGATAGGTTCAACCTGGATTTCAGCGGCTTTTCCACGGGGGCCCGCCTGACCCTTTGGGGTTATCCCAATCCTCCCATCGGCAATTGCTTTAAGGCCTCCGACATGGAGGCTTTTATCCGCAAAGTCGAGGGGCTGGTGCTGATCGACGAGGCTTACGTGGACTTCGCCGACGGCCACTGCCTGGACCTGGCCCGCCATTTCCCCAATGTGCTGGTGCTCCGCACCCTGTCGAAATCTTTTTCCCTGGCGGGCGTCCGATTGGGCTACCTTTTCGGCCACCCGGCCGTGATCGCCCAATTGATGAAGGTGAAGGATTCCTACAACGTCAACCGCGTCAGCCAGGCCGTGGCCTTGGCGGCCTTCAGCCCGGAAGGGATAAGGGACGCGCGGAAGAAAGTGGGAAAGATCCGGTCGGAAAGGGAGCGGCTGGCCCGGGCCTTGAGGAACCTGGGGTTTTCGGTCCCCGACAGCCGGGCAAATTTCCTTCTGGCGGCCCGGACAGGCCGGCCGACGGCCGGAAGCCTTTACAAAAATCTCAAAAAAAGGCGCATTTTGGTAAGATACTTCCCCCATCCACGGCTCCAACATTCGTTGAGAATCACGGTTGGGACGCCGGAGCAAAACAACCGGCTTTTGGCGGAGCTTCAAGGGCTCCTGGGACACCTTCGGAGATAAACCATGAAACGCGAAGACCGTAAAGCAAGGACCCTCAGCACCGAGGAAATGGCCGAGATGGTTTCGCTGTCCGGGAAACGCCCGGCGCCGTCCGGACGCAAGGCCGAGATCAAGCGGAAAACGAAGGAAACCGACATCCACCTGGTGTTGAACCTGGAGGGGACCGGTATCCCCCATGTCCAGACGCCGGTGCCTTTCCTGAGCCACATGCTGGAGGCCTTCAGCAAACACAGCGGGTTCGACCTGGCCGTCAAGGCGGCCGGCGACACCCACGTCGACGACCACCACACGGTGGAGGACATCGGCATCTGCCTGGGCCAGGCCCTGGACAAGG
>JAICXI010000498.1 GCA_025980505.1 bacterium
CCAACTGAAGGAAATCACCAAGATCGCCCAACTCCTCAATTCCCGTTTCGGCGGCCGGACCCTGGCCGAGATACGGGGAAGTTTATTGAAGGAAGTGGAAACGGTTAAAAGGACCCGGATGGGCCTGATCGAAACGGCCCTGCGGTTGATCGAAAGCGCCCTTCAATTCAACGGCGAGGAGATCCACATGGAAGGCGTCTCCTGCCTGGCCGAGCAGCCGGAATTCCGCGATTACCGGGTCATGGAACAGGTGGTACGCCTGGTCGAGGAAAAGCAGCCCCTGGTCCAGATCTTGGGCCGTCAGTGGGCCAAACCGGGCTTGGCCGTGGATATCGGGCACGAATTCCACCAGGCCGCCTTGCAGGCCTTTTCCTTCGTCCATATTCCTTATTATTACCGGGGCAAAGTGGTGGGGGCCCTGGGTGTGCTGGGCCCCACGCGCATGGCCTATGACCGGGTGGCCGGGGTCGTACAACACACGGCCCGCCACCTGGAAGCCACCCTATTGAAACAAGGAGAGTAAGCGAAATGTCGGAAACCGGTCCCCCGCAAGAACCCGAAGTGGAAATCCTTTCCAGCCAGCCCGAAGCCTACGATGACGCGGGCAACGCCGCGGTCCTGCCCGCCGAATCCGTCCTCCCGGAGCAGGCGCTGGAGCGGATCGAGGAATGGAAGAAAAAGCACGACGAGCTCAAGGACAAGCTCCTGTGGATGGCCGCCGACTTCGATAATTACAAGAAACGGGCCTTGAAGGAAAAGGAAGAGTTCCTTAAATTTTCACACGCTTCGGTCCTGAAAGAGTTCCTGGTGGTGGTCGACAACCTGGAAAGGGCGGTCAGCTCCATCCCGGCGGACGACCAGGACAAGGGTTTTTTAGCCCTGAAACAAGGCGTGGAATTGACCCTCAAGCAGTTCCAGTCGGTCCTTGAAAAAAACGGGGTGTCCAAGGTGAAGACGGTGGGCGAGAAATTCGACCCCCGCTTCCACGAAGTGATGTTCCAGGAAGAAACGGACAAGTTCCCCGACGAGACCGTGATGGAGGAACTGCAAAGCGGGTACCTGTTGCACGAGAGGGTTTTGAGGCCCGCGTTGGTGAAAGTGGCGAAAAACCACAAAGGCGGCGGGTAGCTGATGGCCTTTAGCCGATGGCTGACCGCCGACCACCGCCGGCTTGCAAGGGAAGTTCATAAAATTCAAAAGCTCTTGATGGGCTCAAAGCAATAACCAAAGAGGAGTAAAGATATGGCGACGAACAAAGTATTGGGCATTGATTTAGGCACGACCAATTCCTGCATGGCCATCATGGAGGGCGGGGAACCCAAGGTCATCGCCAATTCGGAAGGAGCCCGCACGACCCCCTCGGTGGTCGGTTTTTCTAAGGCCGGCGAACGGCTGGTGGGCCGCGTGGCCAAGAACCAGGCCATCACCAACGCCACCAACACGGTTTTCTCCATCAAGCGCTTTATGGGCCGCAAGCTCCATGACCCCGAGGTGGAAATGGACAAAAAACTGGTCCCCTATACCCTGCGGGAAGCCTCCAACGGCGACGTGCGCGTGAAGATCGAC
>JAICXI010000319.1 GCA_025980505.1 bacterium
GCAGTCCCATCCCAACATGAAGCCACCCATCCACTCTGGGTGCGTCTTCACACAGTTCGTTCCTCGCAATGACGGCTGAAACAACCCGGCATCCTCGTTCCCATTTGTCATTGCAAGAAGTGCCCACCGAATAGGCGGGCATTCACGACGAAGCAACCTGAGATTAAATAAGCTGTTGTGAAAATCCCGCCATCCCGGCTAAAACCAGCCTAAACTAGGAGCTATCCAACAAACCTCCCTTAACCGCAGGGACAGGGAGGCACCGTTAAACAAAAAGCTTTGAATTTACTGTTTTTTGGCTGCGTCTCCGTGGTGAAATCTTGGGTTTTTGCGAGGGGCTCTAAGGCTGCTTTGCCTCAAAATCCGAGGCTCACAATGACGGCTAAAAGCCAATCATTTCTTTTCTTCCTAAAATCGCCGCCGTGCCTTACCTTGTGTATCTGGCGGTTCAAGCCCCGGATTATCCGTAAAGCCGCCAAAGAAAGCGGAAAAATGGAACCGAATCCCATCCCCCCCGAACCGAAGGTTTTCACCTTTCGCCGCGTCCTCATCGGCCTCATCCTCCTTTTCGCGGGCCTCCTGGCTTGGGCCCTTTACCAGCGCTTCCAGGGGCAAAGGGCCGCCTCCGTGCTCGCCACCCTGGAACCCCAGGCCTTCCAGCCCCTGCCGTTGGGCGCGGTGAAACCCAGGGGATGGCTGCTGGAGCAACTGAAGCTCCAAGCCAACGGGCTTTCCGGCCACCTGGACGAATTCTGGCCGGACGTGAAGAACAGCGGCTGGATCGGCGGCAAGGCCGAGGGTTGGGAAAGGGCTCCCTATTGGCTGGACGGCCTGGTGCCCCTGGCTTACCTGACGGACGATGCGGCGCTGCAGGGCAAGGTGAAGCGGTGGATGGATTACATCCTGAAACACCAGTTGCCCGACGGGTGGCTGGGCCCCGAGCAAAGCCCACCCCCCACCGGCGCCCTGGGCGCCCAGCCGCCCGCGCCGCGCGATCCCTGGCCCCAGTTCATCATCCTGAAGGTGCTCTCCCAGTACGACGAAGCCACGGGGGACACGAGGGTCCGCCCGGCCATGGAAAAGGCGCTGGCCGGCCTGGATTACCAGTTGGACCGGAAGCCCCTCTTCAACTGGAACTTCTTCCGTTGGGGCGACCTGCTGGTGAGTTGTTTCTGGCTTTACGACCGGACCCAACAGCCCTGGCTTTTGGGCCTGGCGGCCAAGGCCGCCAACCAGGGCTACAATTGGCCCTCGCATTTTTCCGACCTGCCCCTCAAGGAAAAATCCCCCCAATGGAACTGGCAGGGCCACGGCGTCAATAACGCCATGGGCTTGAAGACGCCCGCCCTCCTTTACCGGCTGACGGGCCAGGACCGTTTCAAAAAAATTTCCCTCAAGGCCCTGGAGCAGTTGGACCGCTACCACGGGGAGGCGAACGGGCTTTTCAGCGCAGATGAATGCCTGGCGGGAAGGAGCCCCTCCCAGGGCACCGAGCTTTGCGCGATCGTGGAAACAATGTTTTCCCTGGAAACCACCCTGGCCGTCGAAGGGAACGTGGAATTCGCCGACCGGCTGGAAAAGATCGCCTTCAACGCCCTGCCCGCGGCCATCTCGCCCGACTTTTGGACGCACCAGTACGACGAACAGGCCAACCAGGTGGCCTGCATGTTCGTCCCCAACCCCGTCTACACCACCAACAGCGGCATGTCCAACCTCTTCGGCCTGGAGCCCCAGTACGGCTGCTGCACGGCCAACATGCACCAGGGCTGGCCCAAGTTCGCCTCCCACTTGTGGATGGCCACCCCGGACAAGGGCCTGGCGGCCGTGGCTTACGCCCCCTCGGAGGTTTCCACCACCGTGGCGGGCGTACCCGTGAAGGTGGAGCTTGTGACCGACTACCCCTTCAGCGAGGACCTGGACTTCCAGGTGACGGTGGAGCGGCCGATCCAGTTCCCTCTTTATTTACGCGGGCCCGCCTGGGCCGAAGGCGCGACCCTGACCCTCCCCGACGGGAAGCAGGAACGCCCGGAGGCCGGCAGCTTCCACAAGGTCCTTCGCCAATGGAACGGGACCGAGACGGTCCGGCTCCACCTGCCCATGGCCTTCAAGGTACAACGTTGGTACAACAACTCGGTGAGCGTGGAACGCGGGCCCCTGGTTTACAGCCTGGGGATCAAGGCGCAGTGGGTTCCGGCCCGGCCCTTCCGCTACCAGCCCCCCGAGGGGCCCAAGAACGACTACCAGGTATTGCCCCGGAGCCCCTGGAACTACGCCTTGGTTTTAAACCCCAAGTCGCCGGACAAGTACCTCACGTTCCACGCCGGGGCCTTGAAGGGGAATCCCTTCACCCTGGACGGGACGCCCGTGAGCGTGACCGCGGAGGGAAAGATCCTGGATTCCTGGCAGGGGGCCCAAGGCGCGGCCGAACCGCCTCCCCCCAGCCCGGTGGTTAGCCCCCGCCCCGCCGAAGAGCTGACGCTGGTGCCCTACGGTTCCTCCCGCCTGCGCGTCACCGAATTCCCGGTCCTAAAATAAGGGACGGCAAAAAAACCGGTTGCCCCCAGGAACGCCGATTGAGAGGCCATACCCAAATCCGGTTTTTAGTGTCATCTCCCTCTCCCTTGAAGAATTCAATAAAGCTCACCGTCTGGAGGAGGACTGGGGCGAGGGAGGAATTTACTCGGCGAAAACACCCCTCACCCTACCCTCTCCCGCCGGGGCGAGGGTTTGGGGTGGTTTTGTTACCGGCTCTTAAATTCATGTTTGCGTTTCCGTGATTTTCAGCCTAAAGAAAAGGCGCCCCAGCGTCCCCCTCCTGAGCAGGCAAAGCGGTTCGGACGGGCTTCGCACCCCCGCGGTTGAGCTTTGTTACAGCAACCATGGGAAGAGCAAAGAAGACCGGAGGAAACGCAGGAACCCGGCCGGAGTTTCCGCAAGGATGAGCCAGGTCATAATCACCTTTCCCTCCCGGTGCTTAAGTATTTGGAACCGGATCGCCGGTCCAAGGAGGCCGCCATGGCTGTTTACCAACTTCGTTTATCCCACGGTTTGAATCTCAAGAGCTGGATAAGGCAATTGGCCCTCCAATTGGAACCCCAGATCCCGGCCCCTGTTTGGCCCTCCCTCTATCCCAACAAGAGCGTCCGGGTCCTGATCCTTTCCAAGGCCCTGCGGGAGGCCTTGCTGACCCGCCTGACCGCCTTTGATTTTTGCGGCTCCCAAGTCCAATGCGACGAGGCTTGCGAGCCCGTGGAGCGCAACCACAACCAGGAACGGTACCAGGAATGCCACGGTTCGATCCCCGTCGACCGTTATCAAGTGGTGGCCCGGAGCGCCGTCGACCTGGC
>JAICXI010000258.1 GCA_025980505.1 bacterium
CAAGGCTTTGCGCAACATGCTTCGGAAATCTTCCCAAGGCACTACTCGGTTCAAGGCCTCCAGAGGGTCCCCCATTTCATCCAGTGATTTCAGGCGGTCTTGCAGATCAAAAAATCCGGTCTGGCCCATCGCAGGTACCCCATCCCAAGGAGTTTTTCAGCTCTTCTAACGCTGATTCTTCCTTGTACCGACCACGCCGCCTCTTTTCAATCAATTTTTAGAGGTTCCCTATAGCTTTTATCGTCCTCCCGGCCCTTGGCGGAAAAAATTCAGGACCCGAGACCCATTCGGTCTTGTCAAGGAAAGACGCTCTGCGCCTTATTTAAGGGAGACGCTTCCTTAGAAGCTGTAACAAAACTCAACCACAGAGGCACGAAATCAAAGCCGTATCTCTGTGGTAAAGGGCCCCGTTGCCGTCTCTTAGTTTCAAGAAACGAAGCCGGGCTTCCGGCCTTATTGGTCGCTATCGTTGTTCGGTTGGGGAGTGGATCCGGTATCGGAACCCCCGGCGGGCGCATCCGACCGTCGGGCCGCGCCGGAAGAAATCTTCTTCAAATAAGTGAAATCAAAAGACCTGAGGGACTGTCCCGGCTTTTCCACTAAAACCGCGGCCATGTAACGGTTGTCCCGCTCCGGTTGGTTTTCCCGGGGAAGGTTCACGTAAAGGCTTTTCACCCGCACCAGATTGCCTGCCGGCAGGTCGAAGGGCCCGACAGTGGCAAGGTCGGTGTAATAGTTCTTGCTGGTGTCGATTTGATGCAGGACCAGCCCCGTTAAGTCCTGCGGTGAGTGGTTCCGGACCTCGACCCGGATGGGCACAGGGACGCCGGCCGGCACCGACCGGGGGGCCTCGATGGACACTTCGATGGGCGACAGGCCCTCCGCCTCCTTCATGGCGGTGAAGGCCTTCCCCCCCGCGATGGCCCACTCCATGGAACTATAGGGACCCCGGACTCCGTAACAAATGCGGTAAAGGTCGTGCCAGAACATGCCCACGCTTGAGTTGACCTGGAACCAGCTGTTAAAGGTGTCGACCTCACGGTCGTAAAGTTCCTCCGGGCCCGGCGGGTCGATCGATTTTTGGACCCAGTTGAAATCCACCATCTCGCCCATGGCGTACATGCCGTTGGCCCTGGAGAGGTATTCGGGCCATTGGTGTTTCATGGACACCAAGGTGTTGCGGTCGCCCTCGTAAAGCATGATGTGGTTGTAATTGACTCCCGCGTCCACGAACATGGCCGGGTCCTGTCCGTGCTGATGGCCCATCTGCCACCCCAAGGTGAAGGTGAAAACGGGTTTGGAGACCTTGGCCTCCTCCAGGATGTCCTTCAGGGTCAAGGCCACCTTGTGGGCGCGCCACCACTGGAAAAGCTCCACCACCTGGGGGTCTTCCTTAAGCTCGACGGTCTTGGCCAGCCAATGGACGCGTTCTTCCTTGGACAACGACCAGAAATTGGAGGGACCCGGCACGTTCAGGTCCTTCACGAACTCGTCCACCATCTCGTAACCCGCCGGCCCCGTCCTCACGTAATCCAGGCCGATCATGTCGATATCGGGGTCCTGGTCCAGGTCCTTCAGGAAATCGACGATGTCCTGGCGTCGCCGGGGGTCTTCCAGGGAAATGAACCGGGATTGCACCACTTGGTCCGTGTCCGGGTCGTAAGTCAGGGAAAATTGGTAGGGGGCCTGGTTCCAGGCGTCCCCCACGACCTTGAAGGTGGTCATATAACCTGCGAACTTCAATCCCGCCTGATGGGCCAATTTGGCGTATTTGCGGCCCACTTCCATGTCGCCATGGCTGAAGGGAAATTCCCGGGGATTCAAGTGGTCCCATATGGAGGTCTGGCCCATGAGGTAGCAATAAAGGTTGGCGCCCATGAACCTGGCCCACTCGATGGCGTTGGCGGCCTTGAGCGCATCCCCGCCGTCCAGGGCCGGCACCGCCCCTCCCACCAGCTGTTTACCCCCTTCCATCGTCAACGCCGCGTAACCGGGATAAAGCCCGTTGGGTTTCAGGGGCGAGATGGTGAAGGCGGTTTCGAAAATCTTGTCCTCTTCCCATTGGGGGCCCGAAACCACCACCTGGGCCACATAGGTGCCGGGCGCGGGGTTGTAAGGAATGGGCCAATTGCCGAGGAACCGCCCGTTGGACGCGTCCTTTTTCAAGTTCAAAGTGGATCGATTGTCCACCATGGTCACGGGTACCCCGCCCCGGTAGACCTTCACCACCGCGTGCATCTCCGGGAAATGGGGCAACTCCTCCGGGTTCACCCGAACCTCAAAAGGCACCATTTCATACCTCAAAAAATTACGGGTGGGCATGACCGCGATGACATCCGGGATCATTTGGGAAACCGTGGGAACCAGGACCGCCGTTTTCTTTAAAGTCGGCGAAAAAGTGGCCTTGGCCAGCACCACCCCTCCGGCCAGGAAAGCCGCCGTCAGGACCCAACGCAGGCTTTTATGGATTTCCAACCGTGGAAGGGAGATCCGGATCGATGGCGACCGCCAGGCCAACTTTGGCCAACGCATCTTCCGGGGGGGCGCGGGGGGTGCCGCCGAGGGAGCCGGGGGCCCGGGTTCCGCCGCCGATTTTTCCAGGGGAGCCGGGGGGATCGCGGCGGCCGCAGCCGCAAGGGGCGCGGGGACCAAAGGTTCTTCGGGGACGGGAATCGTGGGCGGTTCCTGGACCACGGCTTGTTCCAGGATCGGCTCCAGGGGGGTGCCGGCTTCCTCCTGCGATAAATCGGGGGAGGCCGGTTCAAGGGAATCGGCGGTATCAGGCGCTGGGGCCGGCGGCGGGGCCGTTTCCCGGAGCGGGGATTCCAGGGCCGGCTCCGTCGTCGTTGGGGGTATGGAAGCGGAAACCACGGGCTCCGAAAGGGTCGTTTGCGCCGCCCGGGAAGCGAGAACCGGTTCGACCGGAAGAACCGGTCCGGGAATGGAACCGGGCTTGTCTTGAACGGCGGTTTCCGCTTGGGAAAATTCCACCGGGGGCGCCGTCGGCCTTTCCGGGGAGAGGGGAACTGAAACCTCCGGATCCGGGAAAGGGGTCACTGGAATGGGGTCCACGGCCTTGGAGTCCGAATCCATTCCCGCCTGGATGGCCTTTTCCAGGCCTCCCATGCCGGAAGGGGCGGCCGGTGGATTCGCCTTGGGCAAACCCTTCCCCAGGGAATGAAACCCCTTCAAGGCCAACCCGGCCATGCCGGCGGCCACCGAACCCACCAATCCCAGGGACACCTTGGCCAGTCGCAGGAATGCCCCCCCGAAGGCGGACGCGTTTTCCCCCACCGCCCGCAGGCTGGCTTGGATGTTCAAGGTGGGCCCTTGCGCCGTCTTGGGCAGCCGGAAGGGTTCCAGTTTCGATTCCCCCGAAGGGGCGAGAATTTCAGGCGGCAGGGGTGTTTCCCGCGTCAGCCGGACCACGGTCTCCACGTGGTAGGTTTGGGGAAACATGTCCAGGGGCTGCGCCCAATCCACCCCATAACCTTGCTTGGCCAGTAACGCCAGGTCCCGGGCCAGGGTGGCGGGATCGCAGGAAACGTAAACCAGCCGCTCCGGCTGGAAAGCCGCCACGCGGGCCAGCACCTCGGGCAGGACCCCTTTGCGCGGGGGGTCCAGGATGGCCGCGTCGATCTGGCTCAACCCTTTTTCCTTGAGCCCCAGCAGGATGTGGGCCACATCGCCTTCCAGGAAGTCGATGTTATTTTTTTGGTTCAACTCCGCGTTGACCTTGGCGTCGTCCACCGCCGGCCCCACTTCCTCCACGCCCACCACATAGTCGGCTTTTCCCGAAACCGCCAAGGCCAGGGTGCCGATGCCGCTGTAAAGATCCAGGACCGTCCCCCATTTTTTCTTGTGCAGGGGGTCGCCCAGGGCTTCCCGGACCACCGCATGCAGGATGTCGGCCTGGG